>CAKROP010000232.1 GCA_934373375.1 uncultured Anaerosacchariphilus sp. | reverse complement strand
ATTGTATACACAGGCATACAGGCAGCACAGAGATGAGCCGGTGATCCTGCAGAGGGCGAACTGTGTGGCAAATGTTTTGGAACATATGAGTATTTTCATTGAAAAACAGACGTTGCTTGTGGGAAATCAGGCGTCTCTGAACCGGGCAGCTCCGCTATTTCCGGAATATTGTATGGACTGGGTGGTAGAGGAACTCGATACCTTTGAAAAACGTGACGGAGACGTTTTCCATGTACGGGAAGAGGAAAAAGCCCAGATCCGCGAGCTGGGGAAATACTGGGACAGAAATACACTGAAGGATAAGGGCCTTGCGGCCCTTCCTTCGGAATACCGGAAAATATATGATCTTGGAATTATAAAAATGGAAGGCTCTATCACATCCGGCGATGCGCATCTGGCTGTAAATTATAACGAGCTGATCCGTTTGGGCCTTCGGCATTTCCGGACGTTGGTGGAAGAGTACCGTGAAAAGCTGGATCTGACAGATTACAGAAATCTGGAAAAACGATATTTCTACGATGCCGCGCTGATTATGATAGACAGTTCTATTGCGTTTGCTCATCGTTTTTCGGAGCTGGCAAAGCAGGAAGCTGAAAAAGAAACAGACGAAAAGAGAAAAAAAGAGCTGGAAGAGATTGCGCGCATCTGCTCCAGAGTTCCGGAGTATCCGGCGGAAACCATGTGGGAAGCGCTGCAGAGTATCTGGTTGGTGCATCTGATTTTACAGATAGAATCCAACGGACATTCCCTTTCCTATGGAAGACTGGATCAGTATTTATATCCGTTTTATAAAAAGGATTTGGAAGAGGGAAGGGTAACAGAGGAAAGCGCCTGCGAGCTGCTTGAAAACCTGTGGCTGAAAACCTTTACCATTAATAAAGTCAGGAGTTGGGCGCACACACAATTTTCAGCAGGAAGTCCCATGTATCAGAATGTGACGGTCGGAGGGCAGACCACGGAAGGAAAGGATGCTACCAACCCTGTGTCCTGGCTGATTCTGAAAAGTGTAGCGCGGCTGCATCTTCCGCAGCCCAACCTGACAGTGCGGTATCATAAGAACCTTCCACAGGATTTTATGCGGGAATGTATGCAGGTTATAAAACTGGGCTTTGGAATGCCTGCATTTAATAACGACGAAATTATCATTCCCTCCTTTGTGGAGAAGGGAGTAGCGCTTGAAGACGCGCGGAACTACAGCGCCATCGGATGTGTGGAAGTGGCAGTACCTGGTAAATGGGGATATCGGTGTACCGGAATGTCATTCTCAAATCTCCCGAGGTTCCTGCTGGCTATGATGAATGGCGGCGTTGATCTGACAAGTGGAGAGCGTGTACTTCCCGAGTGTAAGCCGTTTCTGGAGATAGAGAGCTACGAGGAGTTGTTTGCTGAATGGAAGGATACAGCAGAAAAAATCGCCAGAATGAGCGTTGTACTGGATAACTGCGCAGACACGGTGATTGAACAGGAGACGCCGGATGTTCTTTGCTCCGTACTGGTAGATGACTGCGTCAAAAGAGGACTGGATCTGAAATCCGGCGGCGCGGTATACGATTTTATCAGCGGACTTCAGGTAGGAATCGCCAATCTGGGAGATTCTCTGGAAGCACTGAAGGTCTGTGTATTTGAGAAAAAGCTGTTGACAAAAGAAGAGGTCTGGGAAGCCCTGCTTCATAATTATGAGGGAGAAGAAGGAGAGCGGGTAAGACAGATTCTGATCCGGGAGGCTCCCAAATACGGAAACGACGAAGAAGAGGTAGATCGTGTTGTCGCAGACGCTTACAGTTGTTTTATCAATGAAATTGTAAAATATAAAAATACGCGTTTCGGGAGAGGACCGATCGGCGGCGGATATTATGCGGGAACCTCATCTATTTCGGCAAATGTCCCGCAGGGCGGCATGACGATGGCGACACCGGACGGACGAAAGGCGAAAACGCCTCTGGCGGAGGGCTGTTCCCCACAGCATGGAGTAGATGTACATGGGCCTACCAGCGTATTCAAATCCATTTCGAAGCTGCCTACTCATCTGATTACAGGAGGCGTTCTGCTGAATCAGAAAATGAATCATTCCGTACTGGAAAATGAGGCCGATACAGAAAAGCTGATCAGTATTATCCGTGCCTTTTTTGACAGTTTAAAAGGATTTCATGTTCAGTATAATGTGGTGTCGAGAGAGACCATGAGAGCTGCACAGAAAAATCCGGAGGAATATCGGGACTTGATTGTACGGGTGGCAGGCTACAGCGCCTTTTTCAATTCCCTGTCCAGGCAGACGCAGGATGACATCATAGAACGAACAGAACATACTGTGTAGAGGAGGAAATGACAGATGAGAATTTTAATTGACACAGCGAATACAAAACAGATTAAAGAAATGTATGACGCAGGCGTAATCTGCGGAGCAACGACCAATCCGACTTTGATTGCAAAGGAAGGAAGAGAATTTGAAGAGACTTTGCAGGAGATTATTCAGATTTTTTCAGATGATCCGGATACGTTGATTTTTGCGGAAGCAGTTTCACTGGAGAGCGATAAGATTATTGCGGAGGCCCGGGAACTGGCTGCTAAGTCCCCCAATATTGTGGTAAAGATTCCCATGTGCAGAGAGGGCATTAAGGCGGTTCATGCTTTGAGTAAAGAAGGAATCCGGACGGCGGTTACGCTGGTATTTACCCCGATTCAGGCGCTTCTTGCAGCTAATGCAGGCGCATCCTTCGTAGCTCCGTTTGTGGGAAGACTGGACGATATCTGCGCGGAAGGAGTCGGAGTTGTCAGAGAAATCTGCGAGATTTTCCGAGTTCAGAACTGTAAGACAGAGGTGCTGTGCGCGAGCTTAAAGCAGCCCTATCATGTGGAGCAGGTGGCCAAGGCGGGCGCAGGCTATGCGACCATTCCTTATGGCCCGCTGAAGATGAGCTTTGAACATCCTTTAAGCGCGCAGGGAATTGAGATGTTTATGGCAGACTGGGATAAACTGCAAAAGGAGATTGCTGCGAAATAATGAAAAATTCCGGATTGGTATTTAATATTCAAAAGTTTTGTATACATGACGGACCAGGAATCCGCACCACCGTATTTTTAAAGGGCTGCCCCTTAAAATGCAGGTGGTGCGCCAACCCGGAATCACAGTTGGAGAAAAGTCAGTTAATGCTGGAGCGAAGGCATTGCATACGGTGCCTTCGGTGCATGCAGGCCTGTCCGAATGGTGGAATCCATGCAGACCCGGAAACGGGATATCCGATTTTTGACGCTGAAAAATGTGTGGGCTGCGGAAGCTGTGTAAACGCCTGCAGGGGAGACGGAGAAAAAGCTCTCTCTCTGGAGGGAAAACGTATGTCTGTAGAGGAAGTGGTTCAGGAAATTATGAAGGACGCTGTCTTTTATGAAAGCTCGGGTGGCGGCGTTACATTTTCTGGCGGTGAAGCATTGATGCAGATAGACTTCGTAAAAGAAGTGGCAGACAGAGTCAGAGGACAGGGTATTACAACGGCGTGTGAGACAGCCGGAGGCATTCCGGAAGAAAATCTCCGCAAAGCGCTTACCTGTATGGATATCTTTTTATTTGATGTAAAGCATTACAATTCTGAAAAACATGTCGAAGGGACAGGATTTGAACAGGAGATTATCCTGAAAAATCTGTCCCTTGCTGTGAATTCCGGGAAAAGGGTAATAGCGAGAATTCCGATCATACCGGGATATAATGACGGACCGGAAGCAGGAAAGGGATTTGGAGAGCTGTTACGGAGGTATGGGATAAAAGAAGCACACCTGCTTCCCTTCCATCAGTTTGGAGAAAAAAAGTATGAGAATCTCCATATGGAATACGCCATGCAGGGCGTTCCATCACTCAAAAAAGAAGAACTGGAGTGGTTGAAAAAAGAGCTGGAAGGATATGTGGAAAAGGTGCAGATCGGAGGCTGAAATGCGGGAGCGGATAGGACGGCGGAAAAGAGA
>CAKROP010000231.1 GCA_934373375.1 uncultured Anaerosacchariphilus sp. | reverse complement strand
CAGCGGATCAGGATACCGGAATTCAGGTGGCGGAGAATACGATAGCTTCTATAAAAGAAGGAACAGAGGAAGCAGCAGCGGGAGCTTATCAGATAAAAGAGGTAAACGGAGAGAAGCACCTGATTCTGACAGCAGCTTACCTGAAGTCCCTGACAGACGGAACCCATACCCTGACTGCAGCGTACGACGCCAACGGCCATGCCTGGGAGGATGGAGCCGAGGGTGAGAAGCCTGCGGATTCTACGATTACGGTTGTGGTCAGCAGAGCGCAGGGCGTTGTAACCATTCTTGGCGAACAGTCGAAGGTATACGATGGCAGCCCGGTCAGCAGACCGAGTATTACCACCGAAAATGACCGGGGTACGAATAATGCCAACGTTACCATTGAATACAAGGTGAAGGGCGCAGATGACAGCACCTACACAAAAGAGGCTCCGAAGGATTACGGAACCTACGTGATACGTGTTACGGTGGCGCAGGATGACAGCCATACAGAGGCGGTGGTTACAAAGGAATTTTCCATCACGAAAAAGCGGATGACGTTGACGGCTGAGGATTACAGCGGAACCTATGATGGACAGAAGCATGCTATTACCGTGACGGTGACTGATCCTGCAGACGTGGAGATTTCCTATCGGGCTTCCGAAAACGCGTCCTGGCAGAGCACTCCGGTTACATATCGCGACGCGGGAACCTACACCGTATATTATCAGGTAACAAGTGAAAATTATGAGACAGAGACCGGTTCCCGAACCATTACGATTACGCCGAAAACGGTGGCGCTTACCTGGGGAACAACGACGTTTACTTATGACGGAACCGAAAAAATCCCCACCGTGACCGTGGACAGCAGTTCCCTTTACAGTGGCGACAGCTGTCAGGTAACAGGTATGAAGGGCGCGCAGAAGGCAGCCGGAACCTATAGTGCGGAAGCGGCAGCCCTGGACAACGCGAATTATCAGCTGCCGGACGGGAAGACCGTTGCATTTACCATTCATAAAGCGGCGGTTACCATTCAGGCGGATGACGCAGGAAAGCATATAGAGAAGGCAGATCCGAAGCTGACTTACCGCATTACAGAAGGAACTCTGGCAGAGGGCGACAGCCTGAAGGGAATTACCGTGAGCCGTGAGAAAGGCGAGACGGCCGGAGCCTACAAAATTATGGCAGGTCTGGCAGCAGGCGCAGAGAGTGAGAATCCCAATTATGAGATTACAGTTTCTGACAAAGCAGGAGTCTTTACCATCGGGGATCACGATCAGGCGAAGGTATCCGCGGCAGCGGCAGCGCCCACCTGTACAAAGAACGGTTCCACAGAGGAGCGAAGCTGCTCCGTGTGCGAAAAGGTGATGATAGCGTCCGTGGAAATCCCGGCGCTGGGACATGACTGGACCGGAGAATGGAAGGTGGTAAAGGAAGCCACGGCTACAGAGAACGGACGACAGGAGAAGACCTGCGGACGGGAAGGCTGCGGTCAGAAGATGTACGAGGTGATTCCGGCGACGGGACAGTCTCCGGATGAGGATGGAACTGGTCAGGGCGACCTGAGCGTGGATTTGGAGATTACGCAGGACGCGCCGATTGCTTCCGGTGGTATCTATAATACAAAGAAGGAGCTGCTGGACGCGCCGGGAATCTTTAGTGAGGCAGAGAAGACAGCCATAGCGGAAGGAAAAGAGGCGAAGGTCTGGGTGGAAATCACGAAGACCGATCTGGCAGAGGAAGAGAAAGCTGCCTTTGAACAGGAAGCGAAGAAGACAGCCGGAGAAAACGCAAAGCTTGTATACTTCAGTGCGGAACTGTTTCGTCAGATAGGCGAGAACGTGGAGCGTATTTCAGAGCCGGGCGCGAAGATTCGCCTGACTATCCGTATTCCGGACGAGCTTGTGAACACGGACAGCACCATTTCCCGTGAATACTTCATTCTTCGAATGCATGATGGGGAGCTGACCGTCCTGAACGGAAGCTTCGACAAGGATACGAGGGAATACACCTTCGAGACCGACAAGTTCTCCGATTACGCGATTGTCTGCAAGGACACGAAGATCGAGACAAAGCCGGATGATAAGAAGACCGGAAGCTCCGGCGGATCTTCCAAAGCCCCGGTAACCTCCGCCAACACCGGCGACCGGAACCAGCCGCTGGCCTGGATAATCCTGGCCGTGGCAGCGACAGGTATCATCGCAGTGGCGATCCGGAGAAAGAAAAGACAGTAAAACAGGATTGACATAACTACCTATATTAAAATTACGGAAACAGACGAAATTATAGTTACATAGGAGGATAAAAGAAAGGCCGGAGACCATTGGTTAAAATGGATCTCCGGCCCTTCTTTATCTTACACAGATATAAACAACATATCCTGCGTACAGCAAAATCATAGCCAGGCCTTCGAGTTTGTCGAGCCTGTGCTTCGTCCAGGCCATGAGCCACACGATGAAGCTGAAGCCCACCAGGATGATGATGTCGATGATATTTTCCTGGATAAAGGCGATGGGGCTTAAGGCGGAGGCAATACCGAGGACCATCAGAATGTTGAAAATATTAGAGCCTACGGCGTTGCCCAGCGCCATGTCCACCTCATTTTTGCGGGCCGCCACGATGGAGGTCATCAGCTCCGGCAGGCTGGTACCGAAGGCCACGATAGTCAGGCCGATGAGATTCTCACTGATGCCGAAAGCGGAAGCGATGGTTTTGGCGCCATCCACGACCCAGTCGCTGCCAAGCGTGATACCCGCGATACCGATGACGATGAAAATCAGGCTCTTAGGCACGGACATGACCTTCATTTCCGCGGCCTCTGCGGCAAATTCCGAGTCCTCATTGTTCATGGAGTGCTGGGCTGACCGGATCATATACAGAATAAAAAAGGCGAACAGAACGATGAGAATCAGGCCGTTGACCCGGGTCAGCATCATGCGATCGTGTCCCAGGACCAGAAGCAGCAGGGCGCAGATCATGGAAAAGGGAATATCGATTTTCAGAGAGTTTTTTTGAACGGCTACCGGGGTCAGAACCGCGCAGACGCCGATGACCACCATCAGGTTGAAGATGTTGGAGCCTACGGCGTTGCTGACGGCCAGGGCGTTGCTGCCGGCGATGGAAGCAGTGACGCTGACTGCCGTCTCCGGCAGGCTGGTTCCCATGGCTACGATAGTCATGCCGATGATGAGCGACGGCACATGAAAATGCTTGGCGATACTGCTGCTGCCCTCGACAAAAGCGTCAGCGCCTTTTACCAGAAACGCAAAACCGATGATGAGCAGTAGAACAGCGAAGGGTACGCTCTGTAAAAATGTGTTCATAGAAAATCCTCCTTGGAAATGGAATCGGAACCGTATCACAGATACAACCCCGGCACATAAAAAAGACTCCTATATACCTTTCTCGAAAAGAACGGTATACATGAGTCTCATTTTTTAAGATTTGCCAGGTGCCACAGACACCGAGGTTGTTGACAAACCACACTTGCGTGCAAACTACTCCCTCACGGAATCCTTTTTTAATGTTGGGTCTATGATAGCAGACGGGGCGGGGCTTGTCAATAAATATTTTCAATAGGAAATGAATATTTATGTGATAATAACTTAATTGTATTTTGTTAAATCGTTTCGACCAATACTGATAAGGATAGCAGTACGTCCCCAGGGATTAGTCTCACTGTTAACACTGTCAGAGGTATTGCATACCAGAACTTTACAGTTATATGTAATCAAGTAGGGGTTACTCTTTGGCGTCTTTGTAGCAATATATTCGTTGGTTTCACTGAAATATAATCCGGTATAGCCTTTTCCACCATCATAAATCAAAGAAAATACTTTGCCTGATTGGCTTACAACACAGAAAAATTGTCCATTGCCGCCATCCTGCAGACTGGGAAGTTCAGCCAGTGATACAATTTGCTTATAGTACTGAGCAGTATCGTCGTTGGTTGTTTTATCAGCGAGAGCGACACCGACAGAAGAAACATTTTGGGGAAATGTTTCTGTTGCATACA
>CAKROP010000230.1 GCA_934373375.1 uncultured Anaerosacchariphilus sp. | reverse complement strand
GTGCTCTTTTTTGAACTACAGGGAAGTGTGGAGGGTGCAAAAAAGGCTCGAATCGCAAAGATCCGAGCCTTTTACGTAACTGCATCTGACTAGATTCGAACTAGCGGCACCTGGCGTCGGAGGCCAGTGCTCTATCCACTGAGCTACAGATGCATATCAGCTACCAATCTATATTACAACAAATCTTTCGCTGACGCAAGTAAAAAATAAAAAAAGTTGCAAAAGTTAAATTTTCATAAAGTCCTTGCAAAAGGAAAAAGCTTCCAGTATAATGAGGGCATCTTCAAAATCAGCAGCGAATCGCTGCGTCCTTCCCCGGGAACGAAAAAAAGATAAAAACACGAAAGAGAAGCATACGAAACGCAGTTAAGAAAGGAAAATATTATGAACTATCAGGAATTTGTGGGTTCCGTGACAGGCTTCCTTCGTGAATCTCTGCCCGGCGGAACCAGACTGCAGCTGATTCCACTGGAGAAAAACAATGGAATCATCATGGACGGACTCTCAGTACGCAAAGAGGGGAAACGGGTAGCGCCCATGATTTATCTGGATTCCTATTACAGGGAGTATCTGGACGGCAGATCCCTTCGGGGGATCTGTGATCAGATTCTGGAATGTTGTGAAGATTCGGACTTTGAGGAGCATTTTGACGTGGATTTCTTCCGGGAACCGGAACGGGTGCGGCCCACGGTGGCCTATCGGCTTATCAATTATGAGAAAAACCGGGAG
The DNA here is from genome assembly GCA_934373375.1 of uncultured Anaerosacchariphilus sp. Taxonomy (GTDB): domain Bacteria; phylum Bacillota; class Clostridia; order Lachnospirales; family Lachnospiraceae; genus Laedolimicola. The sequence continues at coordinate 3,325 of CAKROP010000230.1, read as the reverse complement.
CTTTTACAGGAGATTCCCCATCTGCCCTTTCTCGATTTGGCAGTGGTATTCTACAGCCTGTTGACGGATACCCCAGTGGGACATGCCACAGTGTTGATTCGTAACAGCCATCTGGAGCTCTGGGGCAAAAATACATCCTGGCTCTATGAGGCGGCGAAGGAGAATACGGAAAAGCTGCTGCCAAAGAGACTGGTCAGCATGGAGGATATGATTTACGAGCTGTCGGAAGGAAAGCAGGAGCCGGAATACGCGGGCGTCCCCATGTATGTGCTGACCAACAGCCGGAAATCCTTTGGGGCGGCCTGCCTGCTCTACGACGGAGCCCTGGGAGAATGCTTCCGGCGGCTGGAGGAAAGCTATTATCTGATTCCCAGCAGTGTCCACGAAGTGATTCTGATTCCGGCTTCCGCAGTGGCCGACAGCCGGGAGCTGTGCGCCCTGGTGCAGGAAATGAACCGGACCCAGGTGCGCGGTACGGAAGTACTGTCGGATACGGTTTATCTCTATTCGGAAGAGACAAGACGCCTGGAAATGATTGATTTTTGAATGGCGTTACACAATTTTCACAAATTTATCACAATTTACGGTTGCCTTTTTGGCTCAAGTTTGTTACAATCGATTTGTTACGAAATTGTTACAAACTGAAAACCGCTTGGAGGCAACTATGAAATTTGATAATATAAAAGAACTTTTTGACAAGGAGAACTTCAGCGCCTGGGTAAACGAGCATAAGCGTCAGGTGGCCGTAGGCTGTATCGCAGCCTGTCTCGTGATTGCCGCAGGAGCCAGCGTCATCAGCAGCAGTAGCAGTAAGAAGACGGAAAACGCTGCAGAGGGAGGATCCGTGATGACCAGCGCAGTGCAGGATACAGAGGCGGCGGAGGAAACAGCCCTGGAAGAAGCAAATCAGCTGGAGCAGGATGCATACCCGGAGGTCAACGACCTGGTGCAGAAGTATTATGATTACATGTCCGCAGGCGATGTGGATGGTCTGGCGTCCGTAGAGGATCAGATCAGCGAGGAGGAGCAGAACCGTATCCTTCGCTCCAAGGATCTGGTAGAAGGCTATCAGAATATCTCCTGTTACACCAAGAAGGGCCTGGAGGAGGGTTCCTATCTGGTATTTGTATATTACGAGCTGAAGTTCGCGCAGATCGATACCCCGGCGCCGGGACTTTCCCCGCTGTATGTCTATACCAACGACGAGGGGAATCTGGTTGTTTTCAACGGCGAGGCCAGCGATGAGCTGAACGCGTATGTGGAAAAGGTAGCTCAGGAGGACGACGTAATGGCGCTCCGTGAGGAGGTCAAGACCAAGTACGAGGAAGCCAAGGCAGCAGACGAGAATCTTGCGAAGCAGGAGGAGCGTTATCTGAAGATTGCGCAGGATTCCACAGCAGCTGAGGAGAATACCGAAGAGGCGGCACCGGAGGAGAATGCGGAAGAGCAGCCTGACGAGGAAAACCAGGAGGTTCAGGAAGAACCGGCTCAGGAAGAGGCACCGGCTGAGGATACAGGCAGCGCGACCGCCCAGAACCGTGCGACCCGTTTCAAGGAGAGCGTACGTCTCCGTGCGGACGCAAGCACCGACGCAGAGTATCTGGGTACTGCATATCAGGGTGAAAGCGTTACACAGATTGAGAGCTATGATAATGGCTGGAGCAAGATCAGCTACAACGGCAAAGAGTGCTACTGCATGACTGAGTACCTGGAGTAAGCAAAGCCGGAAGACAAACGTATATTTTTTAAAAATCTCCACATTCTATAAGCGAAAGCCCAGGCGGACTTTCGCTTATGGAAAGGAGATTTTTTTATGCTTACGAACGCGGATTTGGCGGTGCTGAACGAGGCATACCGCAGCAGCCGAAAAGGAGTGGAAACCATTAATACAGTCATCAGTAAGGTGTACGACGATGATCTGGCCCTGGATTTAAACCGACAGGCCGTGCATTTTCTGGCTTTCGAGGATAAGGCGGCGGAAGAAATCCGAAAGGCAAGTGAACGTCCGGAGGGCGCTTCGGCGGTGGAAAAGGCGGCCAGCTGGACAGCATTGCAGGCCGGAACACTTCTGAATACAAGCACCGGCCATGTGGCGGAGCTGATGATCGAAGGAAACGCGAAGGGAATCACCGATTTGATGAAGACCGTGAAGAAAAATCAGGAGGCGAAGCGGGAGTATTGTGAGCTGGCAGAAGAACTGATGGATTTTGAGGAAAAGAATATCGAGTGCCTGAAAAATTATTTGGACGAGTAGCGATGGCTCAGGTTAAAACGATAAAATTTTGAGCAAAAAAAGAACGGCATGAAAAAATTTTTGGATTTTTCACAAAAAACGCTTGCAAAAAGAGTGCTGCGGTGGCATAATAAACCTCGACAAAGGCGTCAAAAAGAAGCGTGAAAAAAGAATTTCGCGTTTCTATTTTTGAACGCCTTTTTTGTACTTAAAAATAAAAGGGAAACACACGAGGAGGAAACGAAAAATGTCTTATGTTGATGAAGTGATTGAGAAGGTTATTACAAAGAACCCGGGCGAACCGGAGTTCCATCAGGCGGTCAAAGAGGTTCTGGAGTCTCTGCGTCCGGTAGTGGAAGCGCATGAGGAGCAGTACCGTAAAGAGGCAATTCTGGAGCGTCTGGTTGAGCCGGAGCGTCAGATTAAGTTCCGTGTTCCGTGGGTAGACGATAAAGGACAGGTTCAGGTAAATGTAGGTTACCGTGTACAGTTCAATAGCGCTATCGGACCGTACAAGGGAGGCCTTCGTCTTCATCCGTCCGTCAATGTGGGCATTATCAAGTTCCTGGGCTTTGAGCAGATCTTCAAGAACTCCCTGACCGGACTGCCGATCGGCGGCGGCAAGGGCGGCTCTGATTTCGACCCGAAGGGCAAATCTGACCGTGAGGTTATGGCATTCTGCCAGAGCTTCATGACAGAGCTTTACAGACACATCGGCAAGGACACCGACGTTCCGGCAGGTGATATCGGAACCGGCGCAAGAGAGATCGGATATATGTATGGCCAGTACAAGAGACTGACCGGCCTCTATGAGGGCGTTCTTACCGGAAAGGGACTTTCCTACGGCGGATCTCTTGCGAGAACCGAAGCTACCGGCTACGGCCTCCTCTACTTCACACAGGAGATGCTGAAGGCAAACGGCATCGATATCGCAGGCAAGACCGCTGCAGTATCCGGCTCCGGTAATGTAGCTATCTACGCTATTGAGAAGGCAACTCAGCTGGGTGTCAAGGTTCTGACCTGCAGCGATTCCAACGGCTGGGTATACGATCCGGAAGGCATCGACGTGGCAGCCCTGAAAGAGATCAAAGA
>CAKROP010000229.1 GCA_934373375.1 uncultured Anaerosacchariphilus sp. | reverse complement strand
AAAATGAGTCTGAACAGCTGCTGGTAGGCGGCAGCTACTATATGGACCTGGCCTACATCCTGCGCCTGGCCCTGCCAGAGCAGATTCTCCGCATGAGCCGAAATCACGGCATTGACAAAATCCTGTTTGCAACCGATTCTCCCTGGAGCGGGCAGAAGGAGGATGTGGAATACATCCGACGGATTGGCTTTACGGAGGAAGAATTGGAGAAAATTCTCTATAAGAATGGAGCGAAACTACTCGGGCTCAAAGAATCTTGATTCCATTACTTCTTCACAGCTTCTGTTCGGAGTTCGTAGGTGTTATAGGCACGTATCAGCAAATTCGGCTCCTCGGCTTCTGTCACGGGAATCGTAAAGGGGATGTCGTCGCCGGTTCCTTCCTGCCACAGATAGAGCTTCGACCAGGTGGCTCCTGCGTCGGTGCTGTAGTCGTAGTACATGACACGGCTGTCGGGGTCTTCGGCGTGGAGCGAGATCCGGGCGTTCGCTGTGTCCTGCCGGGTCAGTGTGTAGTAAACGTTGATCGGATCGGTGGTGTCCGGACGTACCGGAGATGATACAGGCTCAGGTGTGTCGGTTGTGGGCAGCTCTGGCAGGTTTTTCCCCTTCTGAAGACCGAAGAATGCGGCAATTCCGGCGGCGTCACATTTGCCGAGCTCTGCCAGCTTTTCATCGGTATTCATGCGTGCCCAGTCGTCATCCTGATCCATGTAACCGTGCTCGATGATGATAGCCGGAATCCTAAGCGCCTTGCTTTCCCGGATGATTCCATAGTAATCTGCTCCTTTGCTTCCAAGCCGTGTCTTCACCCCTTTGGATACAAAGCCGTCGCCGACCAGCCGGCTCAGCACCTGATCGCCGACGCCTTTTCCCCAGGCGTAGTAGCTTCCGAAAGCTGATGTGAATACTTCGGATCCGAAGAAATTGTGCTCCTCTGAGGCATTCAGATGCAGACTAATCAGATAGTCCGCACCTACGGATTTTGCGTAGGCCGCCCGCTCCTTCAGGGTCAGGGCCTTATCGCTCTCCCGCGTATACAGAACTTCCACATTGCCGTAGGTGGACAGCTCCGCGCCTGCCGCCTGCGCGATTTTCAACGTCAGATACTTTTCGAAGGTATCCCGGTATTTCGCGCCCAGCTCCTGCTCGTCGGTGATTCCCGGACCGCCGTGACCGGGATCGAGGACGATGCGGATACGGGAAACCCCGGGTTCCGCAGCCAGCTCTTTCGGACTCAGAAGCCCTGTCTCATTTGACTGCGCGCCGGCGTCTTCCTTCTCGGTTTTCTCGGTTTTCTCTGTTTCCGCGCTTCTATTTTCTTCCAGATTATTCTCATCACTTGCGGATACCGCATCCTCTCCTGCTGCCACAAACGCATTTTCCCCGGACACCAAAAGAGCAGACCCGGCATCACTGCCAGGTCCGCTGATTTCATTGTCTTGCATGGAATATACCAGAAGCAGGGCGATGACTGCCACGCAGAGCACCGCCGCCCCGGTCAGAACATATTGCAGCCGGAGTAACGCCTTTTTCCGTCTTCTTTTACTGTTCTTTTTCATACTATCTTACCGTTTTTTATTCTGTCTGGTTCCTGTTTTCAGGCCTTCCTGTTACTCATTTCGAATCGCTGCCAGCGGACTTAAGCGCATAGCCCGAAGCGCCGGGAACAATCCGGCCAGCATACCGATTACCACCGCAAATACCAACGCCAGCAGGGTCAGATAGGGCGGAATGTATGACACATTCGAGTAATAACTGTCCCGTAGGACGAAATTGATAATGGCCGATATCATATAACTGAGAACGATTCCCGCCACGCCGCCGATCAGGCCGATGAAACCGGCCTCTGCCAGAAACATATTCCGGATCGCCGCCATGTCGCAGCCCAGCACCTTCATGACGCCGATTTCCTTGGTTCTCTCATAGATGGACATCATCATGGTATTCGCGATGCCAATGGCAGCCACGAACAGGGATACCGCGCCGATACCGCCCAGGGTCGCCTGAATGGAACGGGAGCTCTGCTGTACCTGCTCCATCCATTCCGCATTGCTGTTGGCCTGCAGTCCCAGATTCTGTATCTCCTGCTGCACAGCCTTGACATTCTTCATATCGTCCACGCGGATATAGGCAGAATCGTAATAAATCTCTTTATAGGGTTTGCCGGACTTGGTAGTTGGCTGACCCGGAATGGCCTTTCCCTTGTAAATCTTTTTCAGCTGCATTTTCAGCGCTTCCACATCACAGAGCACGCTGTTGGAATTCTCCGTATAGTCATTCTCTGTACCCGCCATCACGCCGCAGGCCGGAATCAGATACTTCTTCGGCGCTGCCACCGGAGCTCCGTTCTCGTCTGTACCGCCATTCTTGCTGTTCCAGTAGGCGTCCGTATCAAAAATGATAAACAGCGGATCCTTCATGTAATCAATGTCTGCCAGCTGGCCCGTATCCCAGTAATACTGGTTCGTCTTTGCGTCATAGAAGTCCGTGATTACCGTATTACCGTATAAGAATTTCAGCTCCGAATCCGACAACGGAAGCTCGCTTCCATCCGTCAAATCCAGATTCAGTTTTTGCAGAGCTTCTTTGCTCATACCCTGAATATTAATATAAGCTTCCCATTTTCCATACTTGGCAATAGCCGATGTGGAAAGCACCGGGGATGCTATCTCCACGTGTTCCAGCTGGGACAGGGTCGTAATCATCGCGTCGTTGATGCGAATGGGTTCATTACTGCCGGAGCCCGAAGCTCCCCCTTCCATCGACGACGCCGCCATGCCGCTGCCGCTGTAATACATTCCTCCGCCGTTTTCATTGGGGTATACCGTAATCGTGGTCAGGCCTCCGTACTGCTCGATCTGTTCCATATTGGACTTACTGAGTCCCAGTCCCAAAGAGATCATAACCATAATCGAAGCCGTTCCCACAACTACACCCAGCACGGTCAGAACTGTCCTGAGCTTCCTCCGCCAGAGACTGCTCAGGCTCATTTTGAGCAAATCACCAAAACTCATGGATTACTCCTTCTCTTTTCCGTCCTCAGACGCATCTGCTGCATCGTCAGTCTCTTCTGTGTCGTCACCCAAATCTACATCTTCCAAATCATCCAGATCGTCTGCCTCCAGAAGCGCTGCCGCTTTCTTTGCTTTTTTCTTACGGATAATAAGAAATGCTGCCACGACTGCAATCACGATTACCAGAGGAATCAGTACATACCAGATTTTAAAGCCGCCCTGGGACTGGCTTCCATCGTCGTACATGCCGTCATCCGTCATTCCGTCGTCGTAATTCATCATTTCTGTTACATAAAGCTCCATCTCTTTTTCTATTGTGGTAGCCTCTCCGGATTCATCCTCAAAGGTAATCTGGATTTTAACCTTTCCATCGTCTGTGGTAGCCGCCGCTCCGGTCAGATAAGCGTCTACGGAACCGGTTGCGCCCGGATCAATATTTCCAAGATAAGTATCGCCACCCGTCACAGAATCTGCCACAAATTTGACGGAAGCATTGTAAAGCTTGGTTTTACCGATGTTGTAAAGGCTGAAGGACACATTGGCTTCTCCGCCTACCTCGATGGACTGGGGCGTCACCTCGATACTGCTGGTGTCAATCCGTGCCTCCTGACGCACCGGAATGGATACGCTCGCCGTATTCTCATAAGCATTGACGTTCTCGTCCTCGTAATCCATCTTTACGTTGATGACGTAGGGCTTCTGCGCCAGGTCGGAACGTGCTTCCAGTTCAATGGTAATATCCTTATTGGCGCCTGCCGCAATTTTATCTACAAATACAGTACTGGATCCGGCTGTGGGAAGAAAGGACGCCGCCACGTAGGTGGTGTCGGTACTCTCACTGGCCGCCTGAATATCAAATACCATATTTTTAACCGCTGTAGCCTTCGAAGTATTCTGCAGATGAAGGGTCAGCGTAAAGGTATCTCCTGCGTGTACGGTCTCCGGGTTGGTGGAAAATCCGGTTACAATGACACGGGGCGTGGAAGCCTTGCCGTCTGCGGAGATCCCCGTGGTTCCCACTACATTTACATAGGAAGTCAGGGTTACGGTAGTCAGGC
>CAKROP010000228.1 GCA_934373375.1 uncultured Anaerosacchariphilus sp. | reverse complement strand
TTCCGCCAGCACCCCTATGCTTGTTGTTCAGTTTCCTAGTTGAGTATAGCACGGTTTGAGGGCGCATGCAAGGGGGGATCTTGGCCCCGGAAGAAAAACAATTACGTGGTTTTCTCATTAACACATCAGATGAAACCAAATGCCCGGCTATGCCGGGCGCTTGGTTTCCTGCTGATGTGTTACATCATTCCGCCCATTCCGCCGCCTGCGGGCATTGCGGGTGTCTCTTCTTTGATATTTGCTACACAGCTCTCGGTTGTCAGGAAGGTGGCTGCTACGCTGGTTGCGTTCTGCAGTGCGCTTCTTGTTACCTTTGCAGGGTCAAGAATTCCTGCTTCTACCATGTTCACATACTCTTCATGCAGTGCGTCGAAGCCGACTCCCGGCTCGCTCTCTCTTACCTTGTTGATGATGACTGCGCCTTCCAGTCCTGCGTTTGCGGAAATATGGAACAGCGGTGCTTCCAGTGCTTTCAGGATAACCTTTACACCGGTCTTCTCATCGCCCTCTACTGTATCAAGCAGCTTTGCTACCTTCTTGGTTGCATGGATATATGCGGATCCGCCGCCGCCGATGATACCTTCCTCTACAGCTGCCTTTGTTGCTGCCAGAGCATCCTCCATACGAAGCTTTGCTTCCTTCATCTCAGTCTCGGTTGCAGCGCCGACACGGATAACTGCTACGCCGCCGGCCAGCTTGGCAAGTCGCTCCTGCAGCTTCTCACGGTCGAAGTCGGACTTGGTCTCCTCGATCTGAGCACGAATCTGTGCGATTCTCTGCTGGATATCTTCCTTGGAGCCTGCGCCCTCAGCGATGATAGTATTCTCTTTCTGAATCTTAACAGACTTGGCTGTACCAAGATCCTCGAGTTTTGCATCCTTAAGTTCACGGCCAAGTTCCTCGGAGATTACATTTGCGCCTGTCAGAATAGCGATATCACGCAGCATCTCTTTTCTTCTGTCGCCGTAACCCGGTGCCTTTACACCTACAACGGTGAAGGTTCCACGCAGCTTGTTCATAACCAAAGTGGTCAGAGCTTCGCCCTCAATATCCTCTGCAATAATCAGAAGCTTTCTGCCGCACTGTACGATCTGCTCCAGCAGCGGAAGGATTTCCTGTGTGGTGGAGATCTTCTTATCGGTAATCAGGATATACGGATTATCCAGAACTGCTTCCATTTTCTCCATATCCGTTGCCATGTATGCGGAAATATATCCTCTGTCGAACTGCATACCTTCTACCAGGTCCAGCTCTGTCTTCATGGTCTTGGATTCCTCGATGGTGATAACACCGTCATTGGTCACTTTTTCCATAGCGTCAGCAACCATGTTGCCAACTTCCTCGTCTCCGGAGGAAACTGCTGCAACTCTTGCGATCTGATGCTTTCCGGTAACCGGGCTGCTCATCTCTTTGATCGCCTCTACTGCCGCGTCTGTTGCTTTCTTCATACCCTTTCTCAGGACAATCGGGTTTGCGCCTGCTGCCAGGTTCTTCATTCCTTCATGAATCATAGCCTGTGCCAGAACCGTTGCGGTAGTTGTACCATCACCTGCTACATCGTTGGTCTTGGTCGCTACTTCTCTTACCAGCTGAGCACCCATGTTTTCAAACGGATCCTCAAGCTCGATCTCTTTTGCAATGGTCACACCATCATTTGTGATAAGGGGTGCGCCGTACTGCTTATCCAGTACTACGTTTCTTCCCTTCGGTCCGATTGTTACTCTTACGGTATCTGCAAGCTTATTAACTCCAGCTTCCAGTGCTTTTCTGGCGTCTACGCCGTATTTGATTTCCTTAGCCATTTCTGATTCCTCCAGTTTCTTTTTTCAAAAATAATAATTATTCTTATTCTACAATTGCAAGGATGTCATTCTGCTTTACAATCATGTATTCTTCATCGCCGAGCTTTACTTCATTTCCGGCATACTTGGAATAGATAACCTTATCGCCAACCTTTACATGCATGGTAACTTCTTTTCCATCTACCATTCCACCAGGTCCTACTGCTACGACCTCAGCCTGCTGCGGCTTCTCCTGAGACTTGCTTGCCAGAATGATTCCGGATGCGGTAGTCTCCTCTGCTTCAAACTGCTTCAGTACAACTCTGTCTCCCAACGGTACTAACTTCATTTCTATTCCTCCTTGGATTTTCATCTTATCCTCATTTTATTATTAGCACTCGTTCAATATGAGTGCTAACTTACGGTTATTATATTAAATCTTTCCAGAAAATTTGTCAACCGCTTTTTTGGATTTTATGGATTTTTTAGAAAAGGAAAAACCCCGCCATTCGACAGGGTTTTCCTTTTCTCCTATTTATACTTCTTCCAATTTCTTTAATACATTTTCAACTGTCAGTCCGTATTTTTCTTTTACCGCCTTCAGCGATCCGGATTCTGTAAATACGTCTTCTACTCCTACTCTCGCCAATGGCGCATGTTTCGGCATGTCGCAAATAGTCTCTGCAACCAAGCCTCCCAGTCCGCCTATAATGGAATGATTTTCGATGGTTACAATTTTCTCAACCTTCTCAGCTACTGCGCGAATCAGTTCTCTGTCAACAGGCTTTACAGAAAAAATGTTAATCAGCTTTCCCTTTTTTCCTTTTTCCCTGTAGGCTTCAAAACTACGCATTGCCAAATCCGTAGTGGAACCTTCATAAATCATCGCAAAATCATTACCTTCATCTTCCAGCACAACTGCCTTTCCCATTTCCACCTGCTGTTTTACCGGAAGGTTGGGAACGCTGTCTCTGGCACATCGGATATACACAGGCCCGTTATATGCCAGGGCTATTTTTACCGCCTCTCTGAGTTCATCCGGATTTGACGGAACCAGTACCTTCAGATTCGGCAGAACTCTCATCAACGCCAAATCCTCGTCCGCATGATGCGTCGCTCCATCATAACTGCCGTCCATACCCGGATGCGTAGCAATCAGTTTTACATTGGCATTTGCATAGCAAATCTGTCTCAACTGTGTCCAGCAGGTTCCTGATACGAAAATTGCAAAATTTACGTAAAACGGGATTTTGCCTTCCGCCGCCATTCCTGCCGCTGCAGACATAGCATTCTGTTCCGCGATACCAAGTTCATAAAACCGTTCCGGAAAAGCCTCCTGAAATCGGTTGGTAGTCGTGGACTTGGCCAGATCACTGTCAATGACACAGATATCCGGATTTTTTTCTCCGAACTCCACCAGAACCTTTCCGACGAGTTCTCTCAGCGTAATCATATCATACTGCATGCGCCAGTTCCTCCTCTTTTTCCGTCAGATCCTTCATCGCAATCTCGTACTCTTCGTCACTCAGGCCACTGGAATGCCATTTAGGTACATTTTCCATAAAGCTGACGCCCTTTCCCTTTACTGTATTTGCAACGATAAATGTCGGCTTTCCCTTTGTCTCTTTTGCTTCTGACAGCGCACCCAGAATCTGCTCCATATTATGACCATCGATCTCAATCACATGATATCCAAAGCTGGACAGTTTTTCCTTCAAAGGCTCCAGATTGATAATCTCATTGGTGGGATGACCGGAAGACAGTTTGTTATAATCTACAATATAAACCAGGTTGTCCAGCTTATAATGAGCCGCAGCCATCAACGCCTCCCAGATCTGACCCTCCTGCATTTCTCCATCGCCAGCTATCGCATACACTCTATGCGTATCACCAGTCTGTTTTTTCATCAACGCCATACCCAGTGCCATGGAAAACCCCTGTCCCAAAAGCCCTGTAGTACCATCCGTTTCCGGAATATCTCTTGCGAAAGGATGGCCCTGCAGTCTGGAATTAATCTGCCGGAAAGTAGGGAACCATGCCGGATCAATGATACCTTTTTCTGACAGTTCCGCATAAATTGCCGGTACAGCATGTCCTTTGGAAAGCACTACGCGTGTTCTTTCCTTTTCCCCAAAATCAACCTCATTTTCATAGATGGCCGTCAGAATATCAATTACAGAAAGAGCTCCTCCAACATGTCCTACTCCGGCACGATATACCATTTCCAAGATATGTTTTCGATTCTGATTTGCAAGCTTTTCCAACTGCTTTGCGTCTTTCATGTCTCTTATACCCTCCGATAGC
>CAKROP010000227.1 GCA_934373375.1 uncultured Anaerosacchariphilus sp. | reverse complement strand
CACGGCCTTATACTCGATATTGGACTTAACGTCGGCTGTAATATCAGCCGGTGCCGCGTAACCGCCGGACGCCTTCACTGGACCACCGACGAGACCATCAGTCTCCGGGAATATCTGCAGTATGCAATTTCCAAAAACTGGATCGACGTAACGAAGATTTCCGGTGATAATCCTTATCTGGACTCGGCGGAGATCTATCAGTCAGTACTGCAATATATCCGGGACACCCTGATGGATGACGCGGAATTCGGGAAAATGCTGTACAAGTATATGTTGCTGGACGATCAGCTCTCAGGCAGAGAAATTTGTCTTTTATTATACGACCAGAATGTGTTAGAATATGATGAGGATACTGTATCCAGGCTGAATTCCGGAGCACTCAGCTCCTACACATTCATGCTGGACAAGATTCGGAATCTGGAGATCACGCCGGCCCAGCTGGCTTTGGAGCCCTGCAGTGGCGGCATTGTGATTGTGGATGTGAAGACCGGTCAGACTCTGGCCTGTGTCACGTATCCCAGCTATGATAACAACCGTCTGACCAATGTGATGGATTCTGATTATTACAACAGCCTGCGAAAAGACCTGTCATCACCCTTTGTCAACCGTGTGACCCAGGAAAATCTGGCGCCCGGTTCTACGTTCAAGCCGATTACAGCGATTGCGGGTCTGGAAGAGGGCGTGATTACCCCCTCAACAACGATTTATGCGTCCGGCGTATTTACGGAGATTACGCCGTCGCCCACCTGCTGGATTTTTAACCAGTATGGCGGACATCACGGCAATGAGACAGTGACTACGGCTATTCGTGATTCCTGTAATGTGTTCTTCTATGAGGTGGGATACCGTCTGGCAGGCGGTCGGAGCGCCGGAGGATACAATGTGGACAAAGGTCTGGCGGCGCTGGAAAAATATGCCAGAATGTTTGGGCTGGGAGATAAATCCGGTCTGGAGCTTTCTGAGTACGAGCCGCGGATTTCTGATAAGGACGCGGTACGTTCCGCCATCGGACAGGGTACCAACAGCTATTCCCTTTCTCATATCGCCCGCTATGTGGCAGCTCTGGCGAACCGGGGAAATTGCTATGACCTGACTCTGCTTGATAAACTAACAGAGACAGATGGTACGCTGATCGAGGAGTATCAGCCAAAGCTGCACAATCAGGTACAGATTGCGGACAGCAGCTGGAACGCAGTGCAGCAGGGTTTGCGCCTGGTGGCTGAGAACACCAAATCTTTGAGTGCTTTGAGCGATCTGGGACTCAATGTGGCGGGTAAGACCGGTACGGCGCAGCAGAGTAAGAGCCATCCGAACCATGCGTTATTTGTAGGCTTCGCGCCTTACGAGTCGCCGGAAATTGCCATTGCCGTCCGTATTGCTAACGGCTACACGTCCGCAAACTGTGCGGAGGTGGGCGCGGATGTGTTCAAATATTATTTTAACCTTGCGGATGAGGAAGAGATCTTAAGCGGAACCGCCAGCGGTTCCAGCGGACAGACAATCGGGGATTAGGAGTGAAAGTGATGTCGAATCAATCAGTTATCATCAAAAGTAACCGGTACGGGCTGATTGTCATTCTGGATGAGAAGCCCGACTGGGAGACCATAAAGAAAGAAGTGGCTGAGAAATTCAGCGCTTCCGCCAAATTTTTTGGAAACGCCCAGATGGCCCTGTGCTTTCAGGGAAGAACTTTAAGCATGGCGGAGGAACAGGAACTGGTGGATGTCATAGGAAAGAGCTGCCAGATTCAGGTGGTCTGCCTGGTGGATGAAAATCAGGTGACCGAGCAGCATATGAAGCAGGCGGTGGATCAGGTGGCAGGGGCGGCTGCAAGCCCGTCGGAGCATGACCTGACCAATCTGCAGGATGGGCGTTTCTATAAAGGGACCTTACGTTCCGGCCAGGTACTGGAATCGGAGACCAGCATTATTATTCTGGGAGATGTCAATCCGGGAGCCCGGGTGGTATCCAAGGGAAATGTAATCGTACTTGGAACTCTGAAGGGCAATGTGTTTGTGGGAGCAGCCGGTAATGAAGCAGCCTTTGTGGCGGCTCTTTCCATGGATCCCATGCAGATTCGGATTGGCGATGTGATAGCCCGCAGCTCCGACGGCGCGGCGGTACGGAAGAAGAAAGCGGATGACACGCCGAAGATTGCCTTTGTGGAAGATGGGAACATTTATATAGAACCCATTACAAAAGATGTATTAAATGATATTAAATTATAAAAGCTTGGAGGAAAAAAGGTATGAGTGAAGTAATTGTAATTACATCCGGTAAAGGCGGCGTGGGTAAAACCACATCCACCGCGAATATTGGAACGGGACTTGCGAAGCTGGGTAAAAGTGTGGTAATGATCGATACAGATATCGGACTGCGGAATCTGGATGTGGTTATGGGACTGGAAAACCGAATTGTATACAATCTGGTAGACGTGGTAGAGGGTAACTGCCGTATGAAGCAGGCACTCATTAAGGACAAGCGGTATAACAATCTCTGCCTGCTTCCTTCTGCGCAGACACGGGATAAGACAGCAGTGAATCCGGAACAGATGAAGAAACTTATCGAGGAGCTTAAGCCTGAGTTTGACTACATACTGCTGGATTGCCCCGCAGGTATTGAGCAGGGCTTTAAGAACGCCATCGCCGCAGCGGACCGGGCGCTTATCGTGACTACGCCGGAGGTCTCCGCTATCCGCGACGCGGACCGCATCATCGGTCTTCTGGAAGCCAATGACATCCACAAGATCAATCTGATCGTGAATCGTCTGCGCATGGATATGGTAAAGCGCGGCGATATGATGTCCATTGAGGACGTTATTGATATCCTGGCCATCGATCTCATCGGAGCCGTACCGGACGACGAGAGCATCGTAGTGGCTACCAACCAGGGCGAGCCGCTGGCTGGCGATTCTTCTCTGGCCGGAACCGCTTATATGAACATCTGTAAGCGTATCATGGGTGAGGATGTGCCGCTTATGAATCTGGATGTGAACAACGGATTCTTCGCAAAGCTGTCCAAGCTGTTTAAATAAGTAAAGGGGGAGAAGGAAAATGGCATTGATGGATTTTTTCCGGAAAAAGAGTTCAGGAGACGTGGCCAAAGACAGACTCAAGCTGCTTTTGATCTCTGACCGGGCAAACTGTTCCCCTGAAGTAATGGAACTGATTAAGAACGATATTATCAAGGTTATCTCAAAATATATGGAGATCGACTGTGAAAATCTGGACATCCAGATTACCCAGACCGAATCCGACGGGCAGAACGGCCATGTACCGGCCCTGTGCGCCAATATTCCGATTAAGGATCTGAAGCACAAGGATCAGCTGCGGTAGGGATAATCTCAGGTATAAGAGGAGTATTATGTTAAAACAGTATCGATTGAGGGATTACAGATTCAGACTTGTGTGTTATGTGTATGCGATCAGTATTATCGGAATCCTGGTTATCGGAAGCGCGGAAAAATCCGTACAGAGTCAGCAGATTTTGGGACTTTTTCTGGGAACCGTGGCTATGATTGTAGTCTCATTGATTGATTACACCTGGGTTTTGAAGTTTTACTGGCTGATATATGCCTTTAACCTGGTGCTTTTGCTTTTGGTAAAGACGCCCCTGGGCGATGACGCCAATGGAGCGGTTCGGTGGCTGAAGATAGGCGGTTTCCGTTTTCAGCCTTCAGAGCTGTCCAAGCTTTTACTGATTCTGTTTTTCGCGAAAATGCTGGAAAAGTACAGAGAAAATCTGAATACCTGGAAGGTGCTGGGATTGATGGCGGCGCTTTTTGCGGTGCCCGCGGCTCTGATTAAGAGCCAGCCGGATCTGTCCACGACCATTTCCATCTGCATGACCTTCGCTATCCTGCTTTTTATCTCGGGCTTAAGCTACAAGCTCATCGGCGGAGCTCTGGCGGTGGGAATCCCGGCAGCGGTGATTTTCATCAGCCTGATTATGCAGCCGGATCAGAAGATTCTCGACCATTACGCCTGGCTTCGAATTATGGCCTGGCTGAATCCGACCCAGTACGCGGATAACGCCTATCAGCAGCAGAATTCCATCATGGCCATCGGTTCCGGACAGCTGGTGGGGAA
>CAKROP010000226.1 GCA_934373375.1 uncultured Anaerosacchariphilus sp. | reverse complement strand
TCAGGACTTCATGCTGGATCCCCTTCTTGCGGAGCAGTCCGCTTAAGTACTCGGAGGTCTCGATGGTAATGGTACCCACCAGAACCGGCTGTCCCTTGGCGTGGGCACGCTCGATCTCCTCTACAACTGCATGGAACTTTTCTTTCTTAGTCTTATATACCGCGTCGTCCAGATCCTGACGGATGACCGGACGGTTGGTCGGAATCTCGATAACGTCCATACCGTAAATCTCGCGGAACTCCTTTTCCTCAGTGAGGGCGGTACCGGTCATACCGGCCTTCTTTGCGTATTTATTGAAGAAGTTCTGGAAGGTAATATTGGCCAGAGTCTTGCTCTCGCGCTTCACCTTTACATGCTCCTTCGCCTCGATAGCCTGGTGAAGTCCGTCGGAGTAACGGCGTCCCGGCATAATACGTCCGGTAAACTCATCGACGATCAGAACCTGATCATCCTTTACCACGTAATCCTGATCCCGGAACATCAGATAGTTGGCGCGCAGGGCCAAAATCATATTGTGCTGGATCTCCAGGTTCTCCGGATCCGCCAGGTTCTCGATGTGGAAATAATCCTCCACCCGCTTCACGCCGTCTGCCGTCAGGTTGACAATCTTATCCTTTTCATTGACGATAAATTCGCCGGTCTCCTCGATCTCCTCGCCCATAATGGCATTCATCTTGCTGAACTCACCGCTGGCCTCGCCGCGCTTCATGGTCTTCGCCAATGCGTCGCAGATCTCGTAAAGCTTGGTGGATTTGCCGCTCTGTCCGGAGATAATCAGCGGGGTACGGGCTTCATCGATGAGGATGGAATCGATCTCGTCGATGATGGCGTAATGCAGGTCTCTCTGCACCAGCTGCTCCTTGTAGATAACCATGTTATCACGCAGATAATCAAAGCCCAGCTCGTTGTTGGTTACATAAGTAATATCACAGTTATAAGCGGCGCGCCGCTCATCTCCTGTGCTGCTGTTCAGAACCACGCCGACAGTCAGTCCCAGAGCCTCATGTACCTTGCCCATCCAGGACGCGTCACGATGGGCCAGATAATCATTGACCGTAACGATATGGACGCCCTTACCCTCCAATGCGTTCAGGTAAGCCGGAAGGGTGGACACCAGGGTCTTTCCTTCACCTGTCTTCATCTCTGCGATACGTCCCTGATGCAGGATAATACCACCAATCAGCTGTACCCGGTAATGCTCCATGCCCAGCACACGCTTCGCAGCCTCGCGGACAGTCGCGAAAGCCTCTACCAGTAAATCATCCAGAGTCTCGCCATCGGCCAGACGCTGCTTAAATTCTTTTGTCTTTCCCTTCAGCTCTTCATCAGAAAGCTTCTGCATCTCCGGACGGAGTGCTTCGATCCGATCCACCAGCGGGTAAATCAGCTTCAGCTCCCTTTCACTGTGAGTACCAAACATTTTTGTAAATAAATTCATCTGCAAACTCCAATCTTAAGTTTCTGCCATTTCAGACAATACTCTGTTTACCATTTTAACACCATACAGCGGAATATTCAAGATGTTTCGCCGATCTGAAAAGGGGCTGCGCCTGCGCGCAGCCCCCGGATAAATCATATTTTACTGTTCCGGCTCAATGAGTCCGTAGGTATTGCCCTTTCTCTTGTAAACCACGTTGATCTGCTCAGTCTCCGCATTTACAAATACATAAAAGCTGTGTCCCAGCATCTCCATCTGTACGCATGCATCCTCCGGATACATGGGCTTCATATCGAACTGCTTGGTACGGATGATGCGAACCTCTTCATCCTCTGCCTCTTTGTCGATAAACTCCTGACGGAAGCTTCCTGCACCCTGCTCACGCTGTACAATCTTGTTCTTGTACTTGCGAAGCTGACGCTCGATGACCTCTTCCACCAGGTCGATAGATACATACATATCATTACTTACCTGCTCGGAACGAATCACAGTTCCCTTTACAGGAATGGTTACCTCAATCTTCTGTCTTTCTTTCTCGACACTTAAAGTAACATGTACTTCCGTGTCCGGAGTAAAATAGCGCTCTAACTTTCCGAGCTTGTCCGTGATCGCTGTCCGGAGCCCCTCTGTCACATCGATATTTTTGCCGCTGATTACATAACGCATAAAATCAACTCCTTTACGGGTATTTAGACGAATGCTATAACTGTTCCGTATCTTCACAGTTACAATCGTTCATCTACTGCAAGTATACCACATTTCGGTACGGGATACAACCGCCAAAAAGATCTAAGGCGCTTCCGATGGTCACGTCCAGTCGTCCTTTTCCGAGGGTACGCAAGGCCTCCACATCCTCCAGGCTGCCCACGCCTCCCGCATAGGTAACGGGAATTCCGGCCCAGCCGCCGAGCATCTTCGCAAGCTCTTTTTCGATGCCCGAGGCTTTGCCCTCCACGTCCACGGCGTGGATTAAAAATTCACTGCATTTCCCGGATAATTCATCGAGAAGGGCGGGCGTCACCCGAACGTCTGTAAATTTCTGCCAGCGGTCGGTGACGATGTAGTACGCACCGTCTTTTTTCCGGCAGCTTAAATCCAGCACCAGACGGTCACGACCCACGGCGGAAAGCATTTTCTCCAGATTTTCATACCGGATCTGACCGTTTTTAAATACGTAAGAAGTCACGATGACCTGGCTGGCTCCGGCGTCCAGATATTCCGCCGCGTTTTCCGGATGGATGCCGCCGCCGATCTGAAGGCCGCCAGGGTAGGCCTTTAACGCCTTAAGAGCCTGCGCCTTCGTGGCCTCATAATAAGGAGAGTCCGCGCCGTTCAGAAGAATCACATGGCCTCCTTTCAGGCCGTCCTCCTGATAAAGCTTCGCGTACCAGGCTGCGTCCTGCTTGGACACAAAATTTTCCCTGGCGAAATCATTTTCATCAGTCAGGCTGCCTCCCACGATCTGCTTGACCTGGCCGTTGTGGATATCGATACATGGGCGAAAACGCATAAATTTCTTTCCCCGCTTTCCAATCATTTTCCCTATTATAATAGAATTGTTTTTCTTTTGTCAAACCACGGAATCGGACACACTTTTGTGCTGATTTGTAGAATTACATCGCCCTCGATCTATTGTATAATAAATGTACAAAGTTTTTTCGTGTTTTTATTTTTCTTTGTTTATATTTTCTATAAAGGGGGCTTTAAGATGGGATTAAACAGAGAGCAAAAGTTAAAAGCATACAAAGATATGCTGCTAATTCGCCAGTTTGAGAGCAGATTGCCTCAGTTGATTGCGGAAGGTCATGCCTGGGGAGAAGCGCACCAGTATATCGGTCAGGAGGCCGTGGCTGTAGGCGTATCCTCCGCACTGACAAAAGAGGATTCCGTAACCAGTACCCACAGAGGACACGGACATCTGATCGCCAAGGGCGGAGAAGTCAAGTACATGTTCGCGGAGCTGGCGGGCAAGACCACCGGTTACTGCAAGGGCAAAGGCGGATCCATGCACATCACATCCCTGGAACACGGCATCTACGGTGCCAACGGTATGGTAGGACAGGGTGTCTGCATCGCCCTGGGCGTGGCATTCGCCAACAAGTATAAAGACGACCACACCGTAACCGTCGCTTACTTCGGAGACGGCGCAGCCAATGAGGGAACCATTCACGAATGTATGAACCTGGCTTCCATTCTGAAGCTGCCCATCATTTTCCTCTGCGAAAATAATAAATACGCCATCACCACCGACGCAGATTACGCCACCAGTGTCAAGGACATCTCCGTCCGGGCCGCAGGCTACAATATGCCGGGCGTCACCGTGGACGGTATGGACATCGAAGCGGTTCACGCGGCTACCCTGGAAGCGGTGGAGCGGGCGCGCGCAGGCGAAGGTCCCACTCTCATTGAGGCGAAATGCTATCGTTTCTTTGATCATTTCAACAGCTATCCGAAGGTATGCCCCTTCCGCTATCGGAAAGAAGAGGAAGTAGAGGAATGGAAGAAACGGGACCCCATTCCCGCTTTCGAGCAGAAGCTGCTGGCTGATGGCGTCACCAGGGATGAGCTGGACGCCATCATCGCGGAAGTGGATAAGGAGATCGAGGAGGGCGTTCAGTTCATGATCGATTCTCCATACCCGGATCTGTCCGAGGCTTACACCGATATGTACACAGACGAGCATTACACAATGCCGGTTAGGGGG
>CAKROP010000225.1 GCA_934373375.1 uncultured Anaerosacchariphilus sp. | reverse complement strand
CCTCAGCCGTACGGGCCGCTATCCGGTCTATGGCCTCCAGCCGTTGCTGCTCCCGGCTTTCCACACCGCCTGCCGCCGCACCGCCAAAGGTACGCACGAGCTTTCCTTCATCCTCCAGATGCTGTAAATCCTTCCGTATGGTTACTACAGACACTCCAAACTTCCGGCTCAGCTCGTCCACGCTGACCAGTTGTTTTTCCTGCAGAATCTCTAAAATGATCTTCTCTCTGTCCCGAACTTTCATAGGCAGTTCCTCTTAATACTGGAACATATAATCCGGCTGGATGGTCGAAGCCAGATTTTCACTCATAATGATATGGGTCGGATTCTCACGAAGCTGCAGAATCGACGCCGGAACCTCCTGGGACGGCTTTCCAAAGATGCACATTCTGGAGGTCAGTCTCTGCCAGGTCACATGGCTTCCCGCTGTGGTAATGCTGTGAACGTCCAGGACCTCTTTCGCCTTCATGGCGTCACGCGGGCCCATCATCGCTCCCATGGGCGGTACATTGGCGATATCGCCGGAGTATCCGAAAGAACCGTGCAGGGAATTCTGCGCGATGGTCAGCGGATGCAGATACGCCACCTTGGCTCCCTGAGCGCAGTACTCTTCCATGGTCGGCTGAAACCAGTCTTCTACCGGGTCGATAAACGCCAGATGTCCCGGCCATCCCGGACCACTGTATACAATATCTGCCTCGCCGTCCTGCTCCAGCATTTTGGAGTAATCCGGCGTGATTTTATTGCTGTGATAGATGAAGTTTTCTTCTTTAAAGCCCAGATCCAGAATCTGAGACACCATGAAGCGGTAAAACGCGTTGCCGAAGCCCGCTTTATAGCTCAGAGGCGCGATATTTCCATCCTGATCCGCCCACTCGTCCATCATATAGAATTTGACATTTCTGCAGTTTACCTTCAGCTGATGCAGCAGATAGGCTACCTTCCGGTAGGTGGGAGACGGATTCGGCATAATCATCACGACCTTCTTATCGTAACGATCGGAATCCACGATTCTCTTTACGATATCCGCTATCATCACCATCTCCACATCGTCATCCGGCAGTACTTCCAGGCAGATATTGGGATTGGACGGATGCTTTCCGTTTAACTCCATGATCTCTTCTTTTGTAATCGCCCTTACCCGTTTGATTTCTTCCGCATTTTTAAAGGGATAAAAATCCGCCTGTTTAAATGTAAAATTGTCTTCTCCAAAAATCATCTGGTTTCCTCCTTTTCCATGCTTTATCGTTTCAATGCTTTGTCTCTTCAATCACATCCAGTATCGCGTCTACCAGATGCCGGCCAAACTTTTCTCCCAGCATGGAGGTATCCGTCTCATAACCGCCCTCCACCAGAGACTCCGGCGTATACAGATACCCCGGGAGACAACCGTTGGTCAGCTCGTTGAATACCACCATTTCATATCCGGCCATGGCCTTGATATACAGGGCGTATTCCACGAAAACCTCACCCTGCACACCCACGATACAGGTATCCCCCAGGGTAATCACCTGAATCTCCGCCGGATTTTCATCCGTCAGCAGTTCAATCCGCATTCCCTTTTTCTGCATTTTCACATAGCCCAACTGATCCTCGGACCCCAGCATCTTCAGGTTTGCGTTCTGCCACAGGTAATACTCCTCGCGGTTCTCAGATTTTCCATATTTTTCATACAGCTCTTCGTAGGTTTTCTTGTCCTGAGCTACCTTTTTTTCTAACTCTTCTTCGGTGCCAAAGGTGCGAAGCTCTAACTCGATGCTCTTATCCGCTGTCCGGATGGGAAGCTCGTTGCTCCATGCCGCGTGCTCCAGCACCGTGGCCGCTGCTTTTCCGAGAATCCTTCCCACGCGCTCCGCCTCATCGAAGCTCTCGCCCTGCCGGTAGTAACGGCTGGACTGATTGCCGGAAGCTCCCTGGGAAAATCCGACCACTGCGTCCGGATGCAATTCCCGCAGCTGCTGCTTCAGATAACCGGGATAATCCGCCGTACATACCGTACTCCACTCGTGGATAAACGTGGGATGTAAGGTATAATTCACAAAGATACCCCGGATTTTTTTCTCTTTATCCCGGACAGCCATCACGCTGACCAGGGGATCGTGCGGTCCGCCGGGCGCCCGTCTGTTGCCGCCCACTCCGGATTCTGCTCCGCAATGTGCGGTTCCTGAAGTAAATTCCGCCTCAAACGCTCCCTTTTTCGCGTTTTCCACCGCGGTTACAATCTTATCATTCAGGGATTTTACATATTCCTCAGGCTGCTGCGCACCTGCTTCCAGACTTTCGATATCCAGACGTCCCGCAGCCCACGGTCCCGAATGGGTATGGGAGCAGCTTATCATCACATGCTTCTCCGGAATTCCACATGCCTTCTGAATGCGTTCCCGCACTTCTTTCACATGCTTTTTGGAATAAAAGAGAAGATCCAGTGTGACCAGGGCTATCTCTTCCGTTCCGTTATTCAGATACATCGCCGCCGCCTGAAGCGGGTCATGCACTCCTGTATTATGCCTGGGATAGTGGGGATATCCTCCGAGCTCTTCTCCCTTTTCCGGTGAAATATCCGCTATCGCCATGCCTGCCTTTAATGTCATTCTATCTCTCACCCTGCCTTTTTCTATTCAACCTCATCGGTGCAGATTACCTCGACGCCCCTCTCCGCTATCGCCTTCAGGATCTTAAGCTTCTCTGCATCCTCCGTCCTGTTGGTCACCAGAATATCTACGTCCGTGATGTTTCCCACATGGCAGCAGCTCTCGATTCCTATCTTGGTGATATCCGCAACCAGAATTTTTGTTCTCGCCCTTGCCAGGATGGATTTCAGCGTATTGACGCCCTCCACGCGAAGTGTGGTAAGTCCCGCGTCCACATCCACGCCGTCCATGGTTACAATGGCTTTATCCGCCATATATCTGCTTACCTGCCGTACCGCATCGCGCCCGTGGACGAAGAAATCCCGCTCGCATATCTCGCCGCCCAGGATAATCACCTGCCACTCCGCGTGCCGACATAAATCTTCTGCTGTAATCAGAGAATCCGTCACAATCTTAAGTCCGGCCCGGTCGTCTGCGTACCGCACAGTCATGTGCGTGGTCATCCCAGCCGTCATGATCAGGGAATCTCCATCCTGAATCAGTTCAGCTGCCTTTTCCGCCACTGCCAGCTTCAGAACACGGTTGGGTTTTTCCTTGGAATACCCCAGATCCGTCCCCTCCTCCTGGCTGTTTGCCAAAACTGCCCCTCCGGAAACGCGTTTCAGCTTTCCCTCCTGTTCCAGCCGCTGCAAATCCTTGCGGATGGTCACTACAGAAGTGGCAAGCTCTTTGCTCAGTTCACTGACTGAGACCGCCTTTTTCATTTCCAGATTCTGGATAATTCTGTTCAAACGTTCTTTACGCGCTGTTCCTGCTGCCAAACTTTTCCTCCTAATAGTACCTTTTTTACATGAAACATATCGTCTACCAGCACCAGATTGGCCCGCTTTCCAACGGCAATGGTGCCGATTTCGTGTTCCATTCCGATGACTCTCGCCGGATTGCCCGCCGCCATCATGAACGCCTGCGCGATGCCGCAGTTGGTATGCGTCATCAGGTTTCTGCAGGCCACATCCAGCGTCAGTTTGCTTCCGTTCAGTCCTCCGTTCGCGTCGAACACCAGATCCTGAATATATTCCAGTTCCTTCGGTCCCGGTTCTTCACTTACGAAGCTGTCCGTAATCAGGATGACCTTTTCCATCCCTTTCACTTTCAGAATCAGCCGGATCAGATCCGGACCTACATGGATTCCCTGCGAATCGCAGATAACCTCCGCGTACATATCCGAATCCAGAAAACATGCTTCGTCCGGCCCGCAGCCGCGGGTTCCGGCCCATTTTTCCACTCTGCCCGTGGCGTCCATGCAGTGGGTCTGCAGCCGCAGTCCATAAGACTTCAGCCTCCGCACCTGCTCCGGTGACGCCTCGCTATGGCCGGCGCTGAATACCACGCCGGGATTTATCTGTCTTGCATAGGAAAGGAATGGTTCCAGGCCTTCTCTCTCCGGGGCAACGGCCCAGACCTTTGCCAGCGTGCCTGCCCGATCCACGATTTCCTGAAAATCCTCTTTCCGGATCGTTCCTCTCCACTTATTTTTCTCTGCACAGGCTCCGTAC
>CAKROP010000224.1 GCA_934373375.1 uncultured Anaerosacchariphilus sp. | reverse complement strand
TACCTTGGCGTCAACGGCGCTGGCCAGTACGACCACGCCTTCACCCAGCTTCTCCTTCAGCTGATCGCCCAGGTCACGAAGGCCGTTCATGTCTACGCCTTCCAGCTTGGCTGCCAGGACTTTTACGCCATGAATGTCTCTTACCTGGTCCATGACGTCTCCCAGGGCGTCCTTAGCCGCCTTGCTCTTCAGGGCTTCGTTTTCACTGTGCAGCTCTTTGATCTCGGCCAGCAGGTGCTCAATCTTTTCGTTCAGGCCTGCCGGGGTGGTCTTGGCGGTCTTGGCTGCCTCCTGAAGCTGTGCCTCTTCGTTCTTATAATAAGCAAATACGCCGTCGCCGGTCAGTGCCTCGATACGACGCACGCCCGCCGCGATACCTGCCTCGGATACAATCTTGAATACCATGATCTGGGAGGTATTGGCTACGTGGGTACCGCCGCAGAGCTCCTTGGAGAAGTCGCCCATGGATACCACGCGCACCTTCTCTTCGTACTTCTCTCCGAACAGTGCCATTGCACCGGTCTTCTTCGCTTCTTCAATGTCCATAACCTCTGTAACAACCGGGAGAGCCGCCTGAATCTCCTGATTTACCAGCGTCTCTACCTTCGCGATCTCCTCCGGCGTCATCGCCTCGAAATGGGAGAAGTCAAAACGGAGACGATCCGGGGTTACCAGGGAGCCCTTCTGCTCTACATGGCTGCCAAGGACAGTCTTCAGAGCTTTCTGAAGCAGATGGGTCGCACTGTGGTTCTTACAGGTATCTGCGTGCTTCTTGGCTGCGACCTCCAGAGTCACCTGATCGGATACCTTGAACATACCCTTTGTTACGCGTCCCACATGGCCAATCTTGCCGCCGCGGAGCTTGATGGTATCCTGTACCTCGAACTCGCCGTTCTCGGAACGGATCACACCGGCATCACCCTGCTGACCGCCCATGGTAGCGTAGAACGGGGTCTCTTTTACAAAAATGGTTCCGCTCTGGCCGTCTGTCAGCGCCTCTGTCAGCTCGCTGTCGGTGGTCAGTACGGTAATCTCGGACTCTGCGGTCAGGCTGTCATAGCCTACAAAAGCAGAAGTCACCTTCGGATCGATCTGATCGTACACGGTAGCGTCAGCTCCCATGTAGTTGGTCACCGCGCGGGCCTCTCTTGCCTTGACACGCTGCTCCTCCATGGCTGCCTTGAAGCCATCCTCGTCTACGGACAGCCCCTTCTCCTCCAGGATTTCCTTTGTCAGGTCTACCGGGAAGCCATAGGTATCATACAGCTTGAAGGTATTCTCACCGGAAAGCACCTTCTTGCCCTTTGCTTCCATCTCTGCTTCCATCTCTGCCAGAATGCTTAAGCCCTGGTCGATGGTCTTGTTGAATTTCTCTTCCTCCTGGTCGAGAACCTTGAAAATGAACTCGCGCTTCTCGTCCAGCTCCGGATAACCGTCCTTGGATCCCTCGATGACAGTCTCGCTAAGCTTCGCCAGGAACTTACCCTCGATGCCAAGGAGACGTCCGTGACGTGCCGCGCGGCGGATCAGACGGCGGAGTACATAGCCGCGTCCCTCGTTGGTGGGCATGATACCATCGGAAATCATGAAGGTAGCGGAACGGATATGATCCGTAATCAGACGGATAGAAACATCCTTCTGCTCGTCCTTCTTATATTCGGTGTGAGCCAGCTCGCAGACCTTATCCCGGAGCGCTCTTACGGTATCCACGTCAAAGATGGAGTCCACGTCCTGCACCACGCTCGCCAGACGCTCCAGACCCATACCGGTATCAATGTTCTTCTGCTTCAGCTCGGTGTAGTTGTTGTGGCCGTCGTTGTCAAACTGGGTAAATACGTTGTTCCAGATCTCCATGTAACGGTCGCAGTCACAGCCTACGGTACAGCCCGGCTTGCCGCAGCCGTACTTCTCGCCTCTGTCATAGTAGACCTCAGAGCAGGGGCCGCAGGGGCCTGCGCCGTGCTCCCAGAAGTTATCCTCCTTGCCGAAGCGGAAGATCCGCTCTGCCGGAATCCCGATTTCCTTATTCCAGATGTTGAACGCCTCGTCGTCCTCCAGGTAAACGGACGGATACAGACGATCCTTGTCCAGTCCCACCACCTCGGTCAGGAACTCCCAGGTCCAGTGAATCGCCTCGTCCTTGAAGTAATCGCCGAAGGAGAAGTTGCCCAGCATCTCAAAGAAGGTGCCGTGACGGGCGGTCTTTCCTACATTTTCAATATCGCCTGTACGGATACATTTCTGACAGGTGGTCACTCTGCGGCGGGGCGGAATCTCTGCGCCGGTGAAATACGGCTTCAGCGGAGCCATACCGGAGTTGATCAGCAGAAGACTGTTATCGTTGTGAGGTACAAGAGAAAAACTCTTCATTGCAAGATGTCCCTTGCTCTCGAAAAATTCCAAGAACATTCTTCGAAGTTCATTTACGCCATACTGTTTCATTTGTTCCCTCCTAAGCCCATATCTCGTTACACAGGCTCTTTCTATTCCATAATCTTTTTTATTATAGGTTCTGGGGGGCGGTTTGTCAATCGTTCTTCTGTTTACCACTGCTTCATTTCCCGAATCAGCTCTGCCTCATAATCCCCCAGGACCTCCTGCTGGCGGCCGCCGTGGTAGAGGTTGGTCTCTGCGCCGCGCTCGCCGTTCTCTTCGAACTCCCAGATGTGGTAGGGAACGCCCCGGTAGGAGAAATCAATGCTGCCGCATCCATCCTCCTCGGTATATTCATACTCCCAGCCCTTTTCCTCCAGGAAGGCTCGGATGCGGGAAAGATACTGTCTTTCTTCCATATAAACCGGCCTTTCTGATTACTCAGCCTTTACCTTATGATATGCCTTCTTGCCCTTGCGAAGCACCAGCGCTCCGTCGGCGTCCATATCATTGGTTGTAAACTTCTGATATACATCGGTTACCTTTACATCGTTGACGGTAACACCGCCCTGCTGTACCAGACGTCTTGCCTCGGAACGGGTGGGAGCGAGCTTGGTCTCCACCAGAAGAGTCAGGATGTCCTTGCCCTCGTCCAGGTCAGCCTTTGCATAAGTTGTAGTCGGCATATCGTCGGTCTTTCCGCCATTTGCAAACAGGGCTCTTGCTGCCTCCTGTGCCTTCTTCGCCTCTTCCTCGCCATGTACAATCTTGGTAATCTCGTAAGCCAGAACCTCTTTTGCGTGATTAATTTCCGCGCCCTCAAGAGCTCCCAGACGGCGAACCTCGTCCATAGGCAGGAAGGTCAGAAGTCCTAAGCACTCCTCTACCTTCACGTCCTCAATGTTTCTCCAGTACTGGTAGAACTCGTAGGGAGAGGTTTTCTCCGGGTCAAGCCATACAGCGCCCTTCATGGTCTTGCCCATCTTGATACCCTCGCTGGTAGTCAGAAGCTTGAAGGTCAGGCCGTAAGCTGGCTTGTTCTCTTTTCTACGGATCAGCTCCACGCCGCCGATGATGTTGGACCACTGGTCATTGCCGCCCAGCTCCATCTGACAGCCGTACATCTGATTCAACTTCAGGAAATCGTAGGACTGCATGATCATGTAGTTGAACTCGAAGAAGGTCAGCCCCTTCTCCATTCTCTGCTTGTAGCACTCTGCGTTCAGCATACGATTGACAGAGAAATGTGCTCCTACCTCACGCAGGAAATCCACGTAATTCAGATCCAGCAGCCAGTCCGCGTTATTCGCCAGAATCGCGTTGTCATTGTCGAAGTTGATGAAACGGGACAGCTGATTCTTGAAGCAGTCCGCGTTGTGCTGAATGGTTTCCTTTGTCATAATCTTACGCATATCGGACTTACCGGAGGGGTCTCCCACCATGGTAGTTCCGCCGCCCAGAAGGGCGATGGGGCGATGTCCTGCCCGCTGCATATGCATCATAGCCATGATGGTCAGGAAATGACCTGCGGTCAGGCTGTCTGCGGTGGCGTCAAAGCCGATGTAAAAGGTTACTTTTTCCTTTCCGAGGAGCTCTCTTACCTCCTCCGGATGGGTACACTGCTCGATGAAGCCGCGC
Source organism: uncultured Anaerosacchariphilus sp. (assembly GCA_934373375.1). GTDB lineage: Bacteria > Bacillota > Clostridia > Lachnospirales > Lachnospiraceae > Laedolimicola. Next base: position 161 of record CAKROP010000224.1, on the reverse strand, counting down.
TCCATGAGTACGTCATAAATGTTTTCTGCCATTGTTCTCTTCCTCCTGAAAATAAACTTTTATTCTGTAGCCTGTATTTGGGGATAAAGAAACCCCCGTCCCATAAAAGGACGAGGGCTACGCTCGTGTTACCACCTTTTTTCATAAACAGCTCGCGCTGC
>CAKROP010000223.1 GCA_934373375.1 uncultured Anaerosacchariphilus sp. | reverse complement strand
TCCTCTGCTGTTGTGTCCTCTGCCGCAGTGGTTTCCTCCCCCTTGGAATCTGCAGCCGTCTCCGTTCCTTTTCCGGAACCACATGCCGCCAGGCTGAACGCCATGGTTAACGCTAGTAACAAACTCATCACCTTTTTCATAGTTTCCTTCTCCTTTTTACTTTATTTTTCCTGCTTCCGCAGGTAAGTTACTTCGGTATTTCCAGGTATTCCTGATATACTCTGGACCAGATAAAGTTCTTAAGCTCAATAAAGGTTGGATCCATGCGCGTCTCCTGTGTTCGCGGATAAGGAATATCAATCTCCACAATCTCCTTGATACGTCCCGGTCGCGCACTCATGATAACCACTCTCTGCGCCAGAATAATTGCTTCTTCCACATCATGGGTGATAAAGAAACAGGTTTTTCTTTCCTCCTGCCATGTCTTTAACAGCTCTGACTGAAGCTGCGTTCGTGTCTGGGCATCCAATGCTCCAAAGGGCTCATCCATAAGAAGTACCTCCGGATTGACCGCATAAGCTCTCGCAATGGCTACCCTCTGCTTCATTCCTCCTGACAGCTCTTTCGGATATGCATTGGTAAACTTTTCCAAATCCACCATACGGATGTACTTCATCGCGATTTCTTCAATTTCATCCTCCGGAAGATTTTTCAGCCGCAGACCAAACTCTACATTTTTCTTCACTGTCAGCCAGGGAAATAACGCATACTGCTGGAACACGACTCCACGCTCTACTCCGGTTCCCTGAACCTTTTTTCCATCCACAAAGACATTTCCTGAGGTCGGCTCCATCAATCCTGCGATAATATTCAACAATGTCGATTTTCCGCATCCGGAAGGTCCTACCACGCAGACAAACTCATTATCGAGAATATCCATATTGATGCCATTCAGCGCAACCATTTCGCCGCTGCGTCCATTGAACACCTTTCGGACACCGTCGATCTTAACTTTTATATTTCTCTCTTCTCCTGCCATGAAGTCAGCTTCCTTTCAAAATATTTCAGTACTTTTTCTGCCAGCATTCCGATTACGCCAACTATGATAATGTAGAGCAGCATCGGCGTTGTCTCATAGGAGTTGGCCAGCGCCTTAATTCTCATTCCCAGTCCGCAGATAGCTCCTGTGGACTCAGCTGCAATCAGTGTTGTCAGCGCTGTGGAAATACCCAGGCGGATTGCCGTTACAATGAAAGGCGTCGTCGCGGGAAATACAACCTTTCTCAGAATTACACTATCGTTTGCTCCCAGTACTCTTGCCGCTTTTATCAGCGTCTCATCCACATTTACAACGCCCTGAAAAATCGTGATTGTCATCACCAGAAATGTGGAAAGACAAATAACGATGACCTGCGGCTTTCTTCCGACTCCTGCGGAAAGTACTACCAACGGTACATAAGCCAGCGGCGGGATATTTCTTACAAACTGAATCCACGGTTCCACGATGAATCTTATCGGACGATACCAGGCCATCAGAAAGGCTACCGGAACCGCCAGGAGAAAGCCAAATCCAAAGCCGCTGATTGCGGATATCAAGCTGCTTACAATATCCTGAATCAGTACGCCTCTCCTATGCATGGTCGCTGCTGACGCAAAAACCTCTGTCAGTGGTTTAAAAGTCCGCCCTGTCTTGGGACTCATGGATAACAGCTGCCATACGACAATCGCTGTTAAGAGAGAGATAAGCAGCCATGCCCATTTGGGTATTTTGCCTACCCAATCCATTCCCTTTTTGTTTTTCATGTATGCCTCCTCCTTAATTGGATATAATTTATATTTTTATTTTAATTTCTAACTATATTTTGTAACATTTGCAACGCAATATCAATCATTTTCTACACAAACGTTTGTCTTTTAAAAAACCTTTTTCCCTTTGACAAATGTTGATTGTATCCGGTACTTTTCATCCACAATTACAAAATCGGCATCCCGTTTTTCTTTTAAATATCCCTTTTTCCGTTCCAGTCCCAGAAGGCGCGCCGGATTTTCTGTAAACAATGGTATTATCCTTTCCGGATTTTCCCCCGTAAATCTTATCAGGTTCTGAAATGCCTTCGCAGCCGTCAAAACACTTCCGGCTCTTGTCCCGTCCGACATCAGCTTTGCGTCTCCATCCTTTACAATTACATCATTGACGCCCAGCTTATACTGTCCATCCGGGAAACCTGTTGCCATAATGGAATCCGCCACCGCTACAACCCTGTTCCAGCTCTTTGTTTTCAGCAGCAGACGTACAGATCCCGGATGCAGATGAATTCCGTCACAGATTGCTTCACAGTAAATATCAGACTCCAGGGCCGCTCCCATAATTGCCGGCTCATGCTGATGAAACAACCGCATCGCGTTAAAGGTGTGCGTGCATGCTCCGGCTCCCTGGCGAATCGCCTGCATCGCCTGATCATAGGTCGCGTCAGAATGCCCAATCGCCACCTGTATTCCCATTTTTCGAATTTCCGGAATAGCCGCAAGTACTCCTTCACGCTCCGGTGAAACGGTGATATATCGGATTTCTCCTTCCGCCGCCTGCTGATATCTTTTCAGAAGCTCCAGATCCATATCTCTTAACAGATGGGGCGGCATCGCTCCCTTATACTTTTCCCCAAGAAACGGACCCTCCAGATGAATTCCCATCAGCTCCGCTCCCCAATGAGGAAGTTCTTTCCATCTGCGATATTCATGGATGCATTTCAGCGTCTGCTCCTCTGTATCGGTAAGAATCGAACACAGCCATCCTGTTACTCCCTGCGTTGCCAGAAACCTGCCGATCTTCTCGAAGCCTTCTGCATCAGCAGCATTTACATCTACGCCTACTGCGCCATGCATATGAATTTCGACAAACCCCGGTATAACGCGAAAGCCCTGGATTTCCAGTATTTCTTCCTCCGTTTCAGGCAGATCTGTTCCAATTTCAAGGATCTTCCCCTCCATAATCCGAATGTCCTTTTTTCGAAATTCCCCATCCTGATATATCAAACCGTTTTTTAAAAGCATTTTTCTTCCCCCACTTCTACAACTGCGCTACTTCCTCTGTAAACCGGATTGAAATGTCTGCATGATTCTGAAGTAAGGTTACAGGAAATTCAGTGGTCGCTTCTCCATATGCCGCCCTCCGAACGACAGCTTTATGCCAGTTCCGGAAACATCCAAGCCGAACCTTCCGGGAGCGGATGATTTCATACATTCCCACTGTCATACAGTAATTTGGCATGTCCTCCAGGGCCCCGTTAAAATCTCCGATAGCGTTGGCGGCCCTTGTCTCCTGCGAGATGTGAAGAAGCCGCGTCTTCTGTTCCACAAACGCTTCTTTCGTAAGCGTCTGGTCTGCCTCGTTAAATGCCAGATGTCCGTTCAGGCCGATTCCTCCGAAGCATACGTCTGCCCATCCCAGCTTTTCCAGCATCCTCGTCACCTTTTCCGGATCCTTTGGATCCGGAAAAACTCTCTGTTCCTCTGGCATTACCAGCTCCGGATCTATCTTGTCATATACCGTTCGGTACATAAATCCCCGGAAACTCAGCGGATGACTCATATCAATCCATTCTTTTTCATCCGTCAGATACTCATCCATATTGAAAAACCATACATTTTTAAGATTTATCCGTTTTTGATTTACAATTTCCACAAAATAGGGATACTGGCCTACCGGCCCCACCGGGCAGATAAAAACTGTTTTTTCTCCCTTTTTGTTATGCTCTTCTATCTCCTCCGCCATTTCCTGCGCCATCTGCTGGAATACCTCTTCCTTTGTCTCATAACATTCCAGCCGGAGCTTCGGCGACTCCAGGAGTTGTTCCTTTGTGTATGTATAATAGGAATGGATCATACCTTTTCTCCTTTTCTATTGATTACAGTCCTCGTCTTTCATGCACAGATGCACAGCAGAAAGCTTGAACGCCTGCGGAAGCGCCAGAATACGCGGATTTTCTCCCACATATTTTTTCTTCGCATCCTCCAGTGCCTCTTCAAAAGTAGCCCTTGTCTTCAGTCCCATACTTCTGGCAATTCCGGGCTCCTGTGCTCCTACAATATAAATCGCCGAGGTATTCATCTCCGCAATATGTCCACAGGACATCATGGAAAATCCATGGAATGGATGGAATGCATTGGTAAAGCGGTATTTACGGATATATTCTTCATTTGTTGCAAAATATTCACCGTAACGGTTCATATCCGGTAATGTATTCATATGGTCATGTTGGAACAGTTCGTACT
>CAKROP010000222.1 GCA_934373375.1 uncultured Anaerosacchariphilus sp. | reverse complement strand
TCCGGCTGTGGACGGCAATGTGCTTCGGGTACTGTCCCGTATTGAAAAAAGCTATGACGATATCCTGAAGCAGTCGGTCAAACGGCGCTTCGAACAGGAGATAAAAGCGGTCATTCCGGCAGACCGGGCCGGAGACTTCAGCCAGTCTCTGATTGAGCTGGGAGCCATCGTCTGCGTCCCAAATGGCGCGCCCAAATGCGGCGAATGTCCGCTGGCAGAACTCTGTCAGGCGCATAAGGATGGCGTAGAGATGGAACTGCCGAAGAAAACCCCGCCCAAAAGCCGCAGAATCGAGGATAAGACGGTTCTGGTGCTGGTGTCGGACAATCAGGCAGCCTTACGCAAACGGTCCTCTAAGGGGCTTTTGGCAGGACTGTACGAGCTGCCGAACCTGGAAGGACATCTGAATTCCGATCAGGTGCTGGACTACGTAAAGGCGGAGGGCTTATCCCCCATCCGAATCCAGGAGCTTCCGGCGGCGAAGCACATCTTCAGCCATATCGAGTGGCACATGGCCGGATATGTGGTGAAGGTGGAGGAGCCGGAGCAGCAGGAACATGACCCTTCGGACGATCCCGATTCCCCGGGAAAGCTGTTCTTCGTGGAAAAACAGCAGATGGAAGAGACCTATTCGATTCCGGCGGCCTTCGCGGCCTATACGGAATATTTCAAGCATAGATATTAGGCGAAAAGGAGAAGAAATTTCATTATGTACGACTGCATCATCATCGGTTCCGGAATCGCCGGCGCTGCCGCTGCCAGAGTCCTGGCAGAGGAGCAGGGCAAAAAGGTTCTGGTACTGGAAAAGAAACACCATATCGGCGGTAACTGCTACGATGGAAAGGACAAGTACGGCATCCTGGTACACTGGTACGGCCCGCATATCTTTCACACCGGCAACGAGGAGGTCTATGAGTGGCTGTCCCGTTTCACAGACTGGTACGCCTTCGGACACGAGGTAGTAGCCCGGGTGGGCGACAAGCTTCTGCCGGTTCCCTTCAACCTGAACACTCTGAAAATGGTCTACGGCGAGGAAAAAGCCGCAGTATTGGAGAAAAAGCTGGTGGACACCTTCGGCTTCGGCGCGCGGGTGCCGATTCTGAAGCTGCGGGAGCAGCAGGACGAGGACCTGCGTGCCATCGCGGACTACGTTTATGAAAATGTCTTCCTGCGCTATACCATGAAGCAGTGGGGTCAGACCCCGGAGGAGATCGACCCGGCTGTGACCGGCCGCGTTCCGGTGGTCATTTCCTATGATAATCGGTATTTCGGGGACAAGTACCAGGGTATGCCGCTTGACGGCTTCACGCCCATGTTTGAGAAAATGCTGGATCACCCGAACATCGAGGTCCGCACCAACACAGACGCGAAGGACGCGCTGGTCATTTCCGAGCAGGAAGGAAAGGTGCTGATGGATGGTCAGGAGTTCTGTGGCACGGTCATTTACACCGGACCGGTGGACGAGCTCTTTGACTGCCGCTTCGGACGGCTGCCTTACCGAACCCTGCGCTTTGACTTCGAGCATTATGACCAGTCTGACTATCAGGGCCACAGCGTGGTGAATTACACAGTCAGCGAGGATTATACCCGTATCACCGAATTCAAGTACCTGACCGGACAGAAGGCCGACAGCACCACCATCGTGAAGGAATATCCCTTCGCCTACACTGGCGCGGAGGGTGAGATTCCCTACTACGCCATCATGAATGAGGAAAATAACGCACTCTATCAGAAGTACGCGGATCTGGCGGCGCAGATACCGGATTTCCACCTTCTGGGCAGACTCGCGGAGTACAAATACTACAATATTGACGCCATGGCTGCAAAGGCTATCGCCCTTGCCCGTTCTCTGGCGTAAAAAGGAGGAAGCATGAAACTTTTATCCGTAGCAATTCCCTGTTATAATTCGGAGGCTTATATGCGCAACTGCATCCATTCCCTGCTGGCAGGCGGCGAGGAAGTGGAAATCATCATCGTGGACGACGGCTCCAAGGACGGCACAGCGGCTATCGCGGATGAGTATGCCGAGAAGTACCCGACCATCGTCAAGGCGGTTCACCAGGAAAACGGAGGCCACGGCGAGGCAGTCAACGCAGGCCTTCGCAACGCTACCGGCCTCTACTTCAAGGTGGTGGACAGCGACGACTGGGTATCCATTTCCGCTTACAAGGAGGTCTTAAAGACCCTGGAGAAGCTGGCCGGCGCAAAGCCTATGGTGGATATGCTCATCAGCAATTTCGTCTATGAAAAAGAGGGTGCCAAGCATAAAAAAGTCATGAGCTACCGTTCCGCGTTTCCCCAGGATCAGGTCTTTACCTGGGATGATGTGAAATTCCTGCACAAGGGCCAGTATATCCTGATGCATTCGGTCATTTACCGCACCAAGCTGCTGCGGGAATGTGGACTGGAGCTGCCGAAGCACACCTTCTATGTGGATAACATCTTCGTATACCATCCGCTGCCCCACGTGAAGTACCTGTATTACCTGAATGTGAATTTCTACCGCTATTTTATCGGCCGCAGCGATCAGTCCGTCAACGAGAGTGTCATGATTGGCCGCATCGACCAGCAGCTGAAGGTCAACCGTATCATGATTGACGACTACAAGCTGTCGGATCCCAGACAGGTACAGAACCGGAAGCTGCGTCATTATATGAAGAACTACCTGGAGATCATCATGGTGGTGTCCTCGATTATCGCTATCCGCTCCGGTACTGAGGAGAACCTGGAGAAGAAGTACGAGCTCTGGAAATACCTGAAAAAGAAGGACCCCAAGACCTACTACGAGCTGAAATGGGGCGTCCTGGGCCGTACCATGAACCTGCCGGGCAGAACAGGCCGGAAGATCTCGGAAGTGGCTTATAAGATTGCGAATAAATTTGTGGGATTTAATTAGAAAGAAAAGAGAAACGTCGTTGGCCTGAAAATAGGTGGCGGCGTTTCTTAATTGCATAGGCTATCTGAATGTGTTGGTGCATAGATGTGTTTATAAAAGAAAGGCAAAATACAGTAGACGGTGTGCGGAAAATTATCTACACGCTGCCTATATAAAATCAGCAGAGTGCACAAAGATCCACAGAGCATTTTGTTGAAATTGCCGTATTGCATTTTGGAAAAATATGAGTTAGGATAAATGCGTCAGATAAATAAAGCGATTTGGACTGTTACTCTTACGGAGGCATAACCAAGACATGGAGTTTGGTGTGCGTTCGTTTTTTTGTACCTAAATTTCAAAACTGACAGAAGGAAAGGACAGAAAAGAATGTTTGGATTCTTTAAGAAAAAGACAGACCCGGCTGTGTATGCACCGGTCAAGGGTAAATGTATTGATATTACAGAGGTAAATGACGAGGGCTTTTCTTCCCAAATTATGGGAGATGGCGTAGCGGTTATTCCGGAAGAAAATATCATCAAGGCTCCGGCAGACGGCAAACTGACCATGATATTCGAGACGGGGCATGCTTTCGGTATGGAAGCGGACAATGGACTGGAGCTGTTGCTTCACATCGGCATCGACACGGTAAATGAGCAGGGAAAGGGATTCAAAATCCTGAAAAAATCCGGAGATACAGTAAAGAAGGGTATGCCTGTAATTGACCTTGATTTGGAGGCGCTGAAAGAAAAATATGACATGACTACTATGGTCATTGTTACTAATGGGAAAAATGTCACGAAACCGACCTTACAGAAAGTGGTGGATGAAGACACGCCGATACTCGAAGGGACAGAGTAATACATGAAACTTCTGAAAAAAATCAACAATAATTTCGCTCTGGCGCTGGATTCCCGGGGCGAGCAGATTATTGTAGAAGGTAAGGGCATCGGCTTTCAGAAAATGCCGATGGAGCTTAAGGATTTATCACTGGTTACCCGAACCTATTACGATACCAAGGAGCAGGATGTAAGCCTGATTAATACGGTATCGGAAGATATTCTGAACGTATCCGCAGATATCTGCCAGTACGCGGAGATGAAAATCGGCGACAAACTAAATCCGAATCTCCGGTTTATCCTGGCGGATCATTTGGACTTCGCCATCGAGCGGATGCATAAAAAGATACAGATGAAAATGCCGATTTATTACGACATCCGTCTCCTGTATCAGAAGGAAATGGAGATCGCAGAATACGCGGTCTGGCAGATAAAACGGCAGATGGAAATCGAGCTTCCGGAGTCGGAGCTGACGGGAATCGCCCTGAATATCATCAATTCCGA
>CAKROP010000221.1 GCA_934373375.1 uncultured Anaerosacchariphilus sp. | reverse complement strand
AGCCCTGTTTCACGGGGGACTGGACTTTCGGCGATGTGCGCGGCATCTTCCCGGAGGAGTTGTCAGCGGCCCTGGAAGAGGGCATCGTGGGCTCGGAGCATCTGATTCCGGGCTTTGCCCGGGCGGACGCGGTGCTGTCCGGCGTGGAGAGCCGGACCTCATCACCGGTGCGTATCCTCAGAGGCGAGGACCAGGAGAGCGCGGTGCGGGGACTTTATCCCTGCGGCGAGGGCGCGGGCTACGCGGGCGGGATTACTTCCGCGGCCATGGACGGCGTGAAAACCGCCGAGGCGATTGCAGGAAGATTCTGTCATAACCTGGCGACAACTTAAGAGAACTTTAGGATTTTTTTTTGTATACAAGAGAAAGCCTTTGTGCTATGATAAAATGTGATATGTAGACAAAAGACGGAGGGAGTTTATGAGATCAAAGAACGGCTGGGTGCTGCTGATTATGCTGCTTTCCGGCATCGTATTGGGAGGCTTTATCGGCATGCTGACAGCCAATGTATCAGGCCTTAGCTGGCTGAATTACGGACAGAGCTTCGGTCTGGAGAATCCGATTGTGCTGGATTTGGGACTGCTGATTCTGACCTTTGGCCTGACCATCCATATCTCGATTGCCAGTATCCTGGGCGTGGTGCTCGCGATTATTATTTACCGGAAGCTGTAGAGCACCGGTTTCAGAAAATGGTTGTTCTGTCGTTATCCGCTGCCTGGAGAGCAGAAAGGAACGAATATGAGTACGACAACCATGAAAGAATTATATAAGGAAGAACGTCCTTATGAAAAATGTGTGAAAGCCGGAGCAGGTGCTCTTTCCGACGCGGAATTGCTGGCCGTGGTTATGCGGACGGGCACCCGGGGGGAAAATGCCTGTCAGCTGGCGGGAAGGATCTTAAGCCTGCCGGGCTGCGAAGGCCTGAAGGGCCTGAACCGGATTTCCATGGAGCGTCTGATGGATGTCCGGGGGATCGGACAGGTGAAGGCTGTGCAGCTGAAATGTGTGGCGGAGCTGGCGGCGCGGATGGCAAAAGCGAAAGCGGCTGAACGTCTTGCCTTTGACACACCGGAGACGATTGCGGATTATTTCATGGAAGATCTGCGTTACGCGGAGCAGGAACAGCTGCATGTGCTTTTTCTGAATACCAGAAATAAACTTCTGAAAGAAAAGCTCATGTTCCAGGGGACGGTTAACGCGTCGCTGGTTTCCCCCAGGGAGATTTTCATGGAGGCGCTGGAATGCCGGGCGGTGCGCATGGTGCTGGTACACAATCATCCCAGCGGCGATGCGGCTCCAAGCCCTGAGGATATCCGGATGACGCGCCGCATTTACAAAACAGGAGAAATGCTGGGTATCCAGCTTTTGGATCATATTATTATAGGTGATCATTGTTATAGCTCCTTTCAGGAGCGGGGAAGACTATCTGAAGAATAAGAGTTTAGAAGAAAGTGAGGAGAAAGACATGTCTGCACAGAGTTTTGGATGCGACTTTGGTACAAGCAGCATCAAGATCTACAGCAAGGAGAGCGATACCATTTACTGCGAAAAGAATATGGTGGCCATCGAGGAGAAGAAGGGAATGATTGCCTACGGCGACGAGGCCTTCGAAATGCATGAGAAGGCGCCGTCCAATATCGAGGTGCTTTACCCCATGTCCTTCGGAACCGTAGCCAGCATTACCTATATGCAGGAGTTCCTGAAGGCTTTTCTGGAGACCCATACCAAGGGCAATTTAAAGGGCGCGGAGTTTGTGGTAGCGCTGCCTACCGATGTGCAGGATCGTGTGTTCAGCACGCTGATTCAGGGAACAGGCCTCAAGTCCAAGAATATCCAGATGATTGACAAGCCGGTGGCGGCAGGTCTGGGTCTGGGTCTGGATGTGACGCAGTCCCAGGGTATCATGATCGTAGATGTAGGAGCGGATACCACGGAGATTTCCATCCTGTCTCTGGGCGGAACCGTAACCAGCAAGCTGATTAAGAACGGCGGCAATAAGATCGACGAGGCCATCGCCAATGCCATCCGCCGGGAGTATGGTTATTTCATCGGCAATAAAACTGCCGAGATTCTGAAAAATGAGCTGGGTTATCAGCCGGGCGACACTACATCCAAGCGGGAAATCTGTGGCCGCAATATGGCTCTGGGACTTCCGGCTCTTCTGGAGATTACCGCGGACTTCGTGGCAAATGCCATTGCGGAGAATCTGAAGTCTATCGTGGATGCCATCAAAGTGATTCTGGAGAGAACCCCGCCCGAGCTTGGTGTGGATATCATCCGCAACGGCATCTTCCTGACCGGCGGCGTGGCCAACTTAAAGGGTCTGGACAAGCTCATCGCGGACGCCACCAATATCAAGGTGAATCTGGTGGAGAAGCCAGAGGAGTGCGTGGCCAGGGGGCTTGAGCGAGTGATCAAGGAGAAGGAGTTCAAGAGCCTGACCTTCGTGACCAAAGAGCAGAACTATAACTAAGTAATATCAGGTGAAGTATGAAGAAGAAAAATCATTTTACAGTACCGCCAAAGTACATATTTGCGGTGCTGGCGATTCTTTGTATCGGAATGATGTACGCGTCTTACGCCACCGGTTTCGCGGGCAGCACGCTGGGCCGTATCACCGGCTATATCTTCGTGCCCTTTGAGAGGGGCATCAACAGTGTGGGCGGCTGGGCCAGAGATAAAGGTAACAGCCTGCAGGATCTGGCGGACGCTCAGGCGGAGAATAAGGCTTTGCAGGAGCAGGTGGATGAGCTGACCCTTCAGAACAGCCAGCTGATGCAGAATCAGTACCGGCTGCAGGAACTGGAGGATCTCTATAATCTGGATCAGACCTATGGAGAGTATAACAAGGTGGCGGCCAACATCATTGCCAGCGACTCCGGTAACTGGTTCAACACCTTTGTCATTGACAAGGGCAGCAAGGACGGTCTGGCGGCAGATATGAACGTCATCGCAGGCAGCGGCCTGGTTGGTATTATTACCAAGGTGGGTGACAACTGGGCGCAGGTGCGCTCCATCATCGACGATATGAGCGAGGTCAGCGCCCAGGTGCTTTCCACCTCCGATCTCTGCTTTGTAAAGGGAGATTTGCAGTTGATGGAGTCCGGCCTGATTCAGCTTTACCAGCTGCGGGATACGGAAGGAAAGGCCAGTATCGGTGACACGGTGGTGACTTCCCATGTAAGCGACAAGTATCACGCGGGGCTGCTGATCGGCTATATCAATGAACTGAGTCTGGATTCCAATAACCTGACCCGTTCCGGTACGCTGACTCCGGCTGTGGATTTCGAACATCTGCATTCGGTGCTTGTCATCACCGATATGAAGCAGACCGTGGAAGAATAGACAGGAGTGAAAAGGATGAGACGTAAAGCGATAGAAGCGCTTCTGATTATCATATGCTTTATCCTGCAGTGTACGGTATTTCAGGCACTGTCCCTGGCGGGAATTGTTCCGAATCTGCTGCTGATTGTGACATCTTCCCTGGGTTTTATGCGCGGGGAAAAAGAGGGCATGGCCGTAGGCCTTTTTTCCGGCCTTCTGACGGATATTTTCTTTGGGCGGCTGTTCGGCTTTTACAGTCTTCTGTATATGTTTCTGGGATATGGAAGCGGCCTGTTTCACAGAATGTTTTACGATGAAGATATCAAGCTTCCGATGATTTGGATTGCGTTGTCAGAGCTGGTATATGGACTGAGCGTCTATTTCTTCCTGTTCCTGATGCGGAGCCGGTTCCATTTTGGCTTTTATTTCGGACATATCATCCTTCCGGAGCTGGTGTATACCGTAGTGGTGACCATTGTATTCTACCGCCTGATTCGTTCACTGAATCACTGGCTGGAGAAAAAGGAAAAGGAAGAAGGCGAGAGCCGTATGGCATCTCCCATAATACCTTATAAGGATAATGACGAGGCGGGGACAGACGGATCATAAGACAGAGGAGTAAGAAAAGATTTGTTGGACGAAATTAAAGAAGCCTTAAGTAATTTAATAAAATCAAGAACCTTTGTCCTGGGCGTGGTATTTGTGGTTCTGTTTGGCATTCTTCTGCAGCGGGTTTTCTACCTGCAGATTGTAAAGGGCGGCGATTATCAGGATTCCTTTACCCTGAAGACTGAGCGCGAGGTATCGGTGGCCAGCACCCGTGGAAAAATTTACGACCGGAATGGAGAAGAGCATTATAATCTGATTTCCGCGTTGCATAAGTCCATGCGGAACAGTGATCCGGA
>CAKROP010000220.1 GCA_934373375.1 uncultured Anaerosacchariphilus sp. | reverse complement strand
TATACCGGGAAGTACCCAGAAGCGTAGCGCCCAGGATCGTCGCGCCGGATCGGGAAGTACCCGGAATCAAAGCCAGTACCTGGAAAACACCGATAAAAACAGCCATCGGATAAGAAAGCTGTTTAAAAGATTTCACCCGAGGCTTTCGGCCTTTATTATAATTCTCAATGATAATAAACAGGACACCATAGAGGATCAGCGTGAAAGCAACAGTCTGATAATTATAGAATAATTTATCGATCTTATCATCAAAGGGAAGACCAATGATGGCAGCCGGAAGCACTGCAACCAGCACCTTAAACCACAGGGACCAGGTATCTTTTTTGATCCAGCCCTTGGAAGGCGTGGTAAAGGGCCACAGCTTGCCGAAATAGAGAACTACGACCGCCAGAATTGCGCCCAACTGAATGACGACCAGAAACATTTCCATAAACGCGTCGCTGACATTCAGATGGATAAATTCATTGACCAGAATCATATGTCCGGTACTGCTGATGGGAAGCCATTCCGTGATACCTTCCACGATGCCAAGAAGAAGAACCTTCAACCATTCAATTACATTCATAGTATATACTCCTTAATTTTAATTTCCACATATATATGAGGAAAGATTCGGTTTTCAGTATAGCATACTGGCTTTTTATGTCAATGACAGGAGCGAAAATTAAGAAAGACTTTAGGTTCCGGCAAGAGTTTGGACAGAAAAGATAGAAAATCGATCGAAATAACATCCCGGAAAGAAAAAAACGGAACGGTAAAAAACCTTTGAGATGAATAAAAATATGGAATATACATAAATAAAAGCATAATTATGCATAAAAACGCAATAAAATGCATAAAGTATTTAAAATTATGCAATTTAGGTATTGCAATTTTCTAAAATGGCGCTATAATAGAAAACAGGTTTTAACCTGAAACGTAATGAAATATCATTTCAAGGTTGGGAGGAAAATATTATGAAAAAGTTAGTAGCAGTATTACTGGCAGGCATGATGTGTGTATCACTGGCAGCCTGCGGAGGAAAGAAAGCAGATGAGACAGCAACAGATACAACAGCGGCTGCAGCCACAGAGACCACAGAGAGCACAGATGCGGCAGACGGAGAGTTCACTACCGTTGCAGATGGCGTCCTGACTATGGGAACTCATGCAGCATTCCCGCCGTACGAGTATAAGGAGATCAGGTTGTAGGTATTGACGCAGACATTGCACAGGCACTGGCAGATAAGCTGGGACTGAAGCTTGAGATTCAGGATATGGATTTCTCTTCTTTGATTACCGCTATCCAGGCAGGCAAGGTTGATATTTCCCTGGCAGGCATGACCGTTACCGAGGAGAGAAAGCAGAACGTAGACTTTACAGATTCCTACGCTACTGGCGTACAGGTTATCATTGTAAAGGATGGTTCTGACATTACCAGCGTAGATGACCTGGCAAATGACAAGATCATCGGCGTTCAGGAGGGAACCACCGGACATCTGTACTGCTCTGATGATTACGGTGAGGATCACGTAATCGCTTACACCAACGGCGCAACCGCTGTACAGGCTCTGCTTCAGGATAAGGTAGACTGTGTCGTTATCGACCAGCAGCCGGCAGAAGAATTTGTAGAGGCAAATGACGGTCTGAAAATTCTGGATACCGAGTATGTAGTAGAGAACTACGCAGCAGCCGTTTCCAAGGACAACCCGGCACTGACAGCAGCTCTGAATAAAGCACTTCAGGAGCTGAAGGACGATGGAACCATCCAGAGCATTCTGGACAAGTACATCAAAGCTGAGTAAGCAGTAAAAAAGCAGACGCGAGAACGTCTGAGAGCACGACGGAGGTGTTCAGGAAACCGGACACCTCCGTATTTTTGCGAAATATTCATAGCGTAGAAATATAAGAGGCAATGAAAACGGAAAATCAAATTGCTTTTTATATTTCTACGTTATAAAATATAAGAAATACGTATAGAGGAGAGTAAGCATATGTTCGAGGACTTAAAAAAGGGTCTTTACCAGACATTCATCCTGGATGACAACTACCAGTATTTTATCAAGGGTATCCAGACCACATTGATTGTAACGGTATTTGCCCTGATTCTGGGAGTGATTATTGGCGTTATCATAGCGATTATCCGTTCCGCCCACGATCAGCAGCCCGAGCGCAAGAAAAATATTTTTCTGCGGATCGCCAATCTGATTTGCCAGATTTATTTGACTGTCATCCGTGGAACACCCATGATGGTACAGCTTTTGATTATGTGGTTTGTCGTATGGGCCAGCGCCCGCGCTACCGACGGCAATATGATTCGCTGCGCAATTCTGGCTTTTGGTATCAACTCCGGAGCCTATGTGGCAGAGATTATTCGTTCCGGAATTATGTCCATCGACAAAGGACAGATGGAGGCGGGCCGGTCTGTCGGCCTGACCTATGCGACTACCATGCGCTGCGTCATTATTCCCCAGGCATTCAAAAACGTACTGCCTGCTCTGGGCAATGAGCTGATTACCCTTTTGAAAGAGACATCCGTTGTAACCGTTATCGGACTTCGTGACCTGACCAAGGGAGCTCTGATTATTCAGTCCAAGACTTATCAGGCTTTCGTGCCGTTCTTTGCCATCGCGGCCATGTATCTGGTGATGGTACTGGGGCTGTCCTGGCTGATGGGTAAACTGGAAAGGAGAATGAGACAGAGTGATTTACGTTAAGGATCTGGCCAAATCATTTGGCGACAATCATGTTATCAAGAATATCAATATGCACATTACACCGGGCGAGAAAGTCGTTATCGTAGGACCCTCCGGTTCCGGTAAATCCACATTTTTACGTTGCCTGAATCTTCTGGAGCAGCCCACCGGCGGAACCATTACTTTTGACGGACAGGAGATCACGGCTCCGGGCGTGGACGTGAATAAAATCCGGCGTCGGATGGGTATGGTATTCCAGCATTTCAATCTGTTTGCCAACTTGACGGTAAAGGAAAATATCATGTTGGCTCCGGTACAGCTGAAGCTGAAGACCAAAGCGGAGGCAGAGGCGGAAGCCATGCGCCTTCTGAAGCTGGTAAATCTGGAAGAAAAAGCAGCTTCCTATCCATCCCAGCTTTCCGGCGGTCAGAAGCAGAGAATCGCTATTGTGCGTTCCCTGGCCATGGACCCGGAAGTGATGCTTTTTGATGAGCCCACATCTGCCCTGGATCCGGAGATGGTAGGTGAGGTTCTGGAGCTGATGAAGAAGCTGGCAGATGACGGCATGACCATGGTGGTTGTGACCCACGAGATGGGCTTTGCCCGCGAGGTGGCTACCCGTGTAGTCTTTATGGACGGCGGCTACATCAAAGAGGAGAATAATCCCAAGGACTTCTTTGAGCATCCGCAGGATCCGAGACTGCAGGATTTCTTATCGAAAGTATTGTAAAACACGCAAAAGACCGCTATCCGCGCCGTAGAGAACGGCCGGGACGGTCTTTTTATTTTCATCATTCTTTCATAAGAATTTCTTAATTGACTTTATATATTTTTTAGAGGCTGGACATAACTTAGTCACAATTCCCTGCTATAGTATTAAATGTAGCAAGAACACATATCAGTATTTCATTCATAACACTCGGGGACTTCCGGGAGGAAGCCCCCACTCCCTCGTAAACAATGGGTTTCTCAGAAATGGGAAGCCCTTTTTTGATGCCATTTTTGGCGGGTTTACCAGAGATTTACCAGATTTGGTGGGAAAGAGAGTCATATACAATATAAAATCACACCGATGATTCAGTGTGATTTCATAAATCTATGCAAAGATAAAAACTTAACAGTTAGACTATAATAGTTCATTTGGAAGGGAAATTATTCCTTGCACAATTCTTCAGGGAGAATAGAAAAAGGGTTGTAATGTCGTATTGTTTCATCAAATTCTTCAATTATATCTGATGAATTGTAAAGTCTTTCTCCGGAAAGTGTATAATTAGAAGCCGCTTTTTTAAATGTGCTATACCATAAATCGAAAACATCAATTCCTTTAATCGGGCTTATACACGAAAATTTAGGTATTGTAGAAAACAAATGTTCGTGATATACTTGCTTACAAGGAAAGTCAGAGCACATAAAGGCGGCCTACCCTCTTCGGAGGGATGCTAAACCCTCCAGACGTGAGAAAGGAGGGCGATGCCAATGGTTACATATTCAGAGCTTTTTCAGTTTGGTATGTTCATTGTCGCTCTCGTTGGATTGTGTTATACAATCTTCGGGAGAAAAAAATAGCCGCCACTACTTGCACTAGTGACGGC
>CAKROP010000219.1 GCA_934373375.1 uncultured Anaerosacchariphilus sp. | reverse complement strand
CCCTTGAGGCTCTTATCGTCCTCCGGGATGTCGGCATACTGCTTTACGTAATCGCTCCCCTCATCGTCGTAAAGTACTACCTGATCCTCATTTGCGTATACCATGCCAAGCTCATTCATGGCAATGTCCCGGATTTTCTCCAGATCCACAGAAGTCGTCACCCGGTTGTATTCGTCGTCATTCTCATCCTTCAGCGTGGAAAGCTGCGTCTCCAGCGCCGCGATGTTCTTTGCCCGGGCGGTATTGTCCGCCTGCAGCTTCAGATATCCCACACAGACCCACATGGCCACGCCCAGCGCTACTGCCAGAAACATGCCGTATCCCAGGCCCATGCGTTCCTTCGCCTTTACTCTGCGGGCCGTATGAACGGAAAACCGGTCTTCCTGCCTGCGTTGTCTCTCCGGCTGATCGCCGGTCCGAAGCCTGCGGACCGCCGCTCCATCCACATAGGTGGTTCTGCGTTCTGTTTTTCCATCTGTTCTGTTATTCGTATAAATGCTTCTGATCTCTGCCATTTTTACGCTTCCTGACTCCCGATCCGCTCAAAGACGCGAAGCTTCGCGCTCTTGGATCGCTTATTATATTCCAATTCCTCCGCACCGGGAGCAATCGGCTTTCTAATCGGTGACCTGCCCTTCGGTTTTTTACCACACACACACACAGGGAAGTTAGAAGGGCAGGTACAGGGATTTTCATTGGTTTTAAATATGGTTTTTACTATCCGGTCTTCCAGGGAATGGAAGGTTATCACACAGATTCTGCCGCCCGGATTCAGCAGATCAATCATATCATCCAGTGAGTTCTTCAGTACCTCCAGCTCCTGATTCAGCTCAATGCGAATGGCCTGGAAGGTCCGTTTGGCCGGATGTCCGCCTACGGCCCGTATCTTCGCCGGAATCGCCGCCCGGATAATCTCCGTCAGTTCTCCGGTGGTCTCGATGGGCTTCTTCTCTCTGGCCAACGCGATATGCTTCGCGATATTGGCCGCGAACTTTTCCTCGCCGTAATCCCGGATGACCCGGTACAGCTCATGCTCTGTATAGCCATTTACAATATCCCGGGCCGTCTTCGTCTGGCGCTGATCCATACGCATGTCCAACGGGGCGTCCACCCGGTAGGTAAACCCCCGGTCTGCCGCGTCCAGCTGATAGGAGGAAACCCCCAGATCCAGCACGATGCCGTCCACATGGTCAATGCCAAGGTTCTGAAGCTCCCGGCGCATATTGCAGTAATTGCTTCGGACGATGGTTACCCGGTCGCCGAATTCCTTCAGTCTCTCTCCCGCTGCCGCGATGGCGTCCGCATCCTGGTCGATTCCGATAAGCCTTCCTTTATCCGAAAGCTGCTTACAAATCTCGTAAGAATGTCCGCCGCCGCCCAGCGTACCGTCTACGTATATTCCATCCGGACGGATATGCAGTTGTTCAATCGTCTCATGCAGTAAGACGGATACATGTGAAAATTCCATGCCTGTCCCCTTTTCTGTCAGATATCCAGACCAAGCTCTGTCAGCTGACCTGCAATCTCGTCCATGTCAATCTCTTCGTAATTGTTGTTCTCGTTCCACTTCTCCTCGCTCCAGATCTCGATACGGTTCAGGAGTCCGGCCAGTACAACGTCTTTTTCAATTCCCGCGAACTTCCGTAAGGTTGCCGGAATCAGTACTCTTCCCTGCTTGTCAAACTCACAGGAAGTGGCGCCCGCAGTCAGAAAACGTACAAAAGAACGCGCATTCTTATTGGTCATAGGGAGCTGCTTCAGCTTTTCTTCGTAGTTTTCCCATTCTTTCATAGGAAATACGAAAAGGCAGCCATCCAATCCCCTTGTCACAATACACTCGTCACCGAGCTTTTCCCGAAACTTAGAAGGAATGATCAGCCTGCCCTTGGTGTCTACCGTATGGTTATATTCGCCCCGGAACATAGCGTCACCCCACTTTCATCGGTTTCTGGTTCTTATCTACCACTTAAATGCACTTTCAAACCACTTTCCACCACTATTCACCACTTATGGATTAATAATATCTTAAATTTTCATAAAAAGCAAGTCCTTTTTCTGTGTATTTTGCACAAACGCGAAACAACAACATCTTGTTTTCTAGCATTTTCATGCATACAAGATATTGTTGTTTTATTGATGTGACTTGTGTCATTTCCACTTCTTTTTACAAAATGCTTCAGAATTTCTTAATTTTTTCTTCTTATATAAAAACCAAGCACTCCACTCAGGGCGCTGATTCCCAGTATAATCAGCATCACATGGGAGTATTCCCCCACAAGCCAGGCAATATAACTCCAGGATTCGCCCATGAACGCCCCGAGGGAGACTAAAAGGATGTTCCAGATCAGGGTTCCGGCCGTGGTATAGAGAAGAAATAAGGGAAATTCCATGCGGCTCATGCCAGCCGGAACTGAAATCAGACTGCGCACTACCGGGACGCAGCGACAGAAAAAGACCGTTATGCGCCCTTTACTCCGAAACCAGTCATCTGCCTTTGCGATATCTTCTCCCTTCAGGCGGAGAAGCTTTCCCACTTTTCCATCCACCAGACGGGTCAGCCGCTCCCGATTTAAAAGATATCCCGCTCCGTAAAGCACCACGGCCCCAGCCAGGGAACCAAGCGTCGCGAAACATACAACTCCCGGCACGCTTAAGGCCGTATGGATTGTCAAAAATCCGCCAAAAGGCAGAATCACCTCTGAGGGAATGGGTGGAAATACATTTTCCAGGAAAATCAGAAAAAAGAGCCCGGGATACCCATACTGCTCCATCACAGACAGAATCAGGCTTTTCAAAATCACGCCTCCTGCGGCTTTCGCTCCTTTTTTCTATCCTATGCGGCTGTTTTTTCGTTTATCCCGGTTATTCCCGGCTATTTTGGCCGGATCTTTCCCATCTGAGAATTTACATTTCCCGCCGAGTATGCTATAGTGTACTGTGAATGTTTTGAAATCACATGCTTTTAAGGAGGATATAGATCACATGAAATTAGGTATCGTGGGTCTGCCGAATGTCGGCAAGAGTACCCTGTTCAATTCCCTGACCAAGGCAGGCGCTGAATCCGCCAACTATCCTTTCTGCACCATCGATCCCAATGTGGGTGTGGTAGCCGTACCGGACACCCGTCTGGGACTGCTGGCAGATATGTATCATTCCGCCAAGGTAACCCCGGCGGTCATTGAGTTCGTGGACATCGCCGGTCTGGTAAAGGGTGCGTCCAAGGGCGAGGGTCTGGGCAATCAGTTCCTGGCCAATATCCGCGAGGTGGACGCTATCGTGCACGTAGTCCGCTGCTTTGAGGATCCCAATGTCATCCATGTAGACGGTAGCGTCGATCCCATCCGTGACATCGAAACCATCAATCTGGAGCTGATTTTCTCCGATCTGGAGATTCTGGAGCGCCGTATTTCCAAGACGGTCCGCGGCGCCCGCAATGATAAGGCCCTGGCCAAGGAGCTGGAGCTTCTGAACCGTCTGAAGGCATGGCTGGAGGATGGAAAAATGGCTTCCGGTTTCACCACAGACGACGAGGATGAGCAGGCATGGCTGACCAGCTACAACCTGCTGACCTCCAAGCCGGTGATTTTCGCAGCCAATGTAAGCGAAGATGATCTGGCAGACGACGGCGCGTCCAACCCACATGTGGAAGCCGTTCGGAAATACGCAGCCGAGAACGGCAGCGAGGTATTTGTCATCTGCGCGCAGATTGAGGAAGAAATCTCCGAGCTGGATGATGATGAGAAGTCCATGTTTCTGGAAGACTTAGGCCTGAAGGAATCCGGCCTGGACAAGCTGATCCGCGCAAGCTACCATCTGCTTGGTCTTATCAGCTACCTGACCGCCGGTGAGACTGAGACCCGCGCATGGACCATTACCCGCGGAACCAAGGCTCCCCAGGCAGCCGGTAAGATCCACTCTGACTTTGAGCGTGGCTTTATCCGTGCCGAGGTGGTCAATTATCAGGATCTGCTGGATTGCGGCAGCTATTCCGCAGCCAAGGAAAAGGGCCTGGTAGGTCTGGAAGGAAAGGATTATGTGGTGAAGGACGGCGACGTAATTCTGTTCCGTTTTAATGTATAAATAAGTTTATAAATCATTTCGAAGGCAGACGAAAGGGAGCGGCCATGATGATATGGCTGCTCCCTCTTTGCATACTCGTTTATGTGTTCTACGCACTCTGAAATTTTTACTGCTGTTTCGCCAGCGCTTCCACCTTGTCCCTCTGCAGCAGCAGGTTGAAGCCTGCCGGATTCAGCGCAAAGCCCTTGGCATTCTGAATCAGCG
>CAKROP010000218.1 GCA_934373375.1 uncultured Anaerosacchariphilus sp. | reverse complement strand
CGTGCAGAGGCGTATGAAATGCCGGAAACGGAACCAGACGGCTTTGCAGAAGCATATCTGCATACACCAGTTCAAAAGATTCGCACGTACAGTCTTGCACAATTTGACCATTGGACAAAGGAGCCATTTTCTTCTAATTTCCGTAAAATGCTGACGCTGGAGCAGTATCGTGATCCCAAGCTTGCACAGCTCCATCATGACTATCTGGCTGGTGGTCCTCTGGAGTACATGGCGGCCATCTTCCGCAAGCTGGCAGATTCTGATGAGGACGCTATGCAGCTTGCGTTGGAATTCTATGGTCCGATGTATCTTTTATACAGTGTCTACGACAGTGCAGAGGAAAAAGAATCGGTTTCCTCTTTGCTGGCGACACACATTGATCACTTTATTGCCAGGGTTGAGTCTGATTACAGAAAGAGGGGGGAATGATAATGATGTGTCCAATATGCGGAAAAGAAATGAAAAAAGGCTATCTGTTCAGCAGCAAGGATGGTGCGTTCAGTTTTGCAAGCGAAGTGCCGGGCGCCTTGGAAAATGCAAAAAACACGGATGGCTTTGTAAAGCTCACCGGATTGAAGGTCGGCGGCCGTACCAATGTGGAAGCTTACTGCTGTGATGTGTGCAGAACAATCATGATTCAGTATTGAGAGGTAAAATGAGAATGAAACTCTATTTTGGAAACACCGTCGCGACGGTGACAACTTTAATGCTCTTTGCCCTGCTGGGCTTTATCGGCTGGTCGGTCGTGAACCGCTCTGGTGTTCAATATTGGGGGCGCAGAAGTGCTGCGGTGTTGATTTTCGGTCTTGTGATATGCTGCTTTGCAGCGGCGCGGGACGGGTTAGATAAAACGATTCAGAATGCCATTGACGGCAGCTGCGCCTCGGGGCTGTTCCCGCTGGTCAGCATTCCCACCATCGTTGGCTGTGTCGGTGCATTGCTGATTATTGTGGCCGCCATTGCTACGCCGATTGCAAAAACGCAAAGGATGCGTGAGGCTTGGTTCTATGTGATGTCGAGTGGTGCCGTGCTGAAAATCGTGACAATGGAGATCGCGCGGATTATTTTCAGATGATTCGCCGTTTGGATTAATTTTTTATGCAATGGGAAATTTCGCAGCAGAAAAGAAGGCCTATTGATTAAGAGATAAGAGAGAAGGAGAAAAGTTATGTCAGAAAAGAATATTATTATTCGTTCGGAAACGAAAGACGATTACAGAGCTGTCGAAAACCTGACCCGCGAGTCATTCTGGAATGTTTACCGGCCCGGCTGTATGGAGCACTATGTGCTGCACTGTTATCGGGATGACCCGGCATTTGTGCCGGAGCTGGATTTTGTGATGGAACTGAACGGTGAGCTGATCGGGCAGGTCATCTATGTGCGGTCAGGGATCGACTGTGACGACGGGCGAACCCTGCCAATCATGACCTTTGGCCCCATTGGCATCGCACCCGCATACAAGCGGCAGGGCTATGGAAAGCAGCTGCTCGACTATTCCATGGAAAAAGCCAGGGAAATGGGTGCAGGGGCGCTTGCCATTACCGGCAATATTGACTTTTACGGCAAGTCTGGCTTTGTTCCGGCCAAAACCAAGGGCGTGCGCTATGCCGATGACCCGGAGGCAGACTATTTTCTTATTAAAGAACTGAAACCCGGATTTCTGGACGGCATCTGCGGGACTTACAAAGACCCCGAAGGGTATTTTGTCTGTGAGAAAGATCCGGAGGGATTTGAACAGTTTGAAGCCACCTTTCCGGTAAAAGAAAAGAAGAAGCTGCCGGGTCAGCTGTGTTAAACAGGAGAAATAACGGATGAACTATATTCGGATCACAAAAGAAAATATTGACAAGGAACATATCTGCTGCGCCATGTCAGGCAAGCAGAGTGTTGCAAAAAAGGAATGGCTGCGGCAGCGCTTTGATGATGGACTTGTTTTCTGCCGCAGCGAAGAACGCGGCAAATGCTTTATCGAATATATTCCGGCTGAAGACGCCTGGGTGCCTATTGAGGCAGATGGTTATCTTTACATTAACTGTCTATGGGTATCCGGCTCCATGAAGGGACACGGATACTCAAATGATCTGCTGGAGACATGTATCTGTGATGCCAAGGCGCAGGGGAAGAAAGGCATTTGTATTCTGTGCGCGGAGGGCCGAAAGCGGGAATTCCTCGCTGACCCGAAATTCCTTGCTTATAAGGGGTTCCGTGTGGCAGACATATCCGATTGCGGGATCAATCTTATGTATCTTCCCATTGAATCGGGTGCACAACCGCCGCATTTCAAGGAATGTGCGAAACATCCGGCGATTGAGGATAACGGTTTTGTCCTGTATTACACCGACCAGTGTCCCTACACCTATTATTGGGTACCAAGAGTGCAGGAGGTGGCGAAGGAACATGGTATCCCGTTCAAGGTTATCCATATCACTGACAAAGAATCAGCACAGAATGTACCTGCACCGGTCACGACCTATGCCCTGTTCCGGGACGGTCAGTTTCTGACACAGGGTATCCAGTCAGATAAAAAATTCCTGGCACTGGCAGGTTTGCAAAATTGATTTTACGCCGCGGTAGAGCCGATAGAGACCATTATGGAAGCTGTTGGTTTGCGATGAAAATTTAAGTGAACTGCTCTGCGTTTAAAAATGACAAAATCATTTTGATTTAAAAAAGAAACACTTGCAAATTCTGCCGCTTTTTTTTAAAATAACGTCAGTGTATTATAAAAAGCTGTGAGGAGTCATTATTATGAAGAAAGTTGTAAAATTTGGAGGAAGTTCTCTTGCCAACGCGGAACAGTTCCAAAAGGTGGGGGAGATCATCAGAAGTGAGAAAAGCCGCAGATATGTGGTGCCTTCTGCGCCGGGAAAGCGCTTTGACGGGGACACAAAGGTCACAGATATGCTGTATGCCTGCTATGGAGCTGCTGAAGCAGGGGAAGATTTTTCCGGAAAGCTTCAGGCTATCAAAATGCGTTTTCAGGAGATTATTCAGGGACTTTCCCTGGAGCTTTCTCTGGACAGGGAGTTTGAGCAGATTGCTGCTGATTTTTCCGCGCATGCAGGAAAAGAGTATGCTGCGTCCAGAGGAGAGTTCCTGAATGGTAAAGTCATGGCGGCTTATCTGGGATATGAGTTTGTGGATGCTGCGGAGGTGATTCGTTTCGATAAGAACGGAGTTCTTGAGGCGGAAAAGACCAACCGACTTCTGGAGAAAAGACTGGCGAAGTGTGAAAAAGCTGTTATTCCGGGATTCTATGGCGCTGAGGATGGCGGAAAGGTGCGGACATTTTCCAGAGGCGGTTCCGATGTAACAGGCTCGCTGGTGGCCAAGGCGATTATGGCGGATCTGTATGAGAACTGGACAGATGTATCCGGTTTTCTGGTGACGGATCCGAGGATCGTGGAGAATCCGGCTGTGATCGAGACCATTACCTATCGGGAGCTTCGGGAGTTATCTTATATGGGAGCAACGGTTCTGCATGAGGAGGCCATTTTCCCGGTAAGAAAAGAAGGAATCCCCATCAACATCCGAAATACCAATCACCCGGAGGATAAGGGAACCTTTATCGTGGAAAGTACCTGCAGAAAGCCCAAATACACCATCACGGGTATTGCGGGAAAGAAAGGCTTCTGCTCTATCAATATTGAAAAATCCATGATGAACAGTGAAATTGGATTTGGACGCAAAGTCCTTCAGGTATTTGAAGACCAGGGTATCAGCTTTGAGCATATTCCTTCCGGAATTGATACTCTGACGGTTTATGTGCATCAGGATGAATTTGAGGAAAAGGAGCAGCAGGTGATTGCAGGAATCCATCGGGCCGTATCTCCGGATTTTGTGGAGATGGAGTCCGATCTGGCGTTGATTGCCGTAGTAGGACGTGGTATGAAGTCCACCAGAGGAACTGCCGGAAGGATTTTTTCTGCATTGGCCCATGCCAATGTGAACGTGAAGATGATCGATCAGGGTTCCAGTGAGCTGAATATTATCATTGGTGTGGAAAACAGAGATTTTGAGGCTGCGATCAAAGCAATTTATGATATTTTTGTTCTGACACAAATGTAAGAAAAGAAGGGCTGCCGTCACAGGTATTTTGATCCCTTGACGAATTCCGGAAAAGCCGATAAAATATGGGTTACATGCGCGTAACAAGAGAAATGATTTTGAACTGTACAGGGAGAGATTTATGAGTATTTTGAATGTGGAGCACTTAACCCATGGCTTTGGCGACCGGGCCATTTTCTCAGACGTGTCCTTCCGGCTTCTGAAGGGGGAACATATCGGTCT
>CAKROP010000217.1 GCA_934373375.1 uncultured Anaerosacchariphilus sp. | reverse complement strand
CCAGAAGAAGAAGCTGTGGATTAGGTGCCAGGGCTCTTGCAAAAGCCACCCTCTGTCTCTGCCCTCCGGACAACTGGGTGTAAGGCCTGTCAGCCAGATCGGCGATCCCGATTTCTTCCATGGCGCTCCAGGCCATTTCCCGGTCTTCCCCCTTCGGTCCCCGGATTCCACCCAGATAGGGCGTCCGCCCCATCAGAACCACTTCTTCCACCGTAAACGGAAAAGATAGTCTGTGTTCCTGGGGAACGCAGGCGATCAGACGGCTTCGTTCCTGACAGCTCATGCTGTTCACCGCCCAGTTCTGTACCAGAATGCTGCCCCTTTCCGGTTTCAGAATACCGGAACAGCACTTTAACAGCGTGCTCTTTCCGGAACCGTTCGGCCCGAAGATTCCGTAGACTCCGGCTCCCCGGAAGTCCGCCCGGATCCCCTTTAATATTTTCTTTTTCTCATAAGAAAATTCCACATCCTGTATGCAGAATTCTACTTTTCTATCTTCTGCTTTCATTCAAAATACACCTTTCTGTTCTGCCTGAGCAGATAAATCAGATAGGGCGCTCCCAGAATGGAGGTCACGATACTCACCGGAAGCTCCCCCATCATCAGAGTGCGGGCCAGCGTATCGCAGAGCACCAGAAAGGTTCCTCCCAGCAAAGCGGAAAAAGGAATCATATACCGATGATCCGGGCCAATCAGCATCCGGGCTCCATGGGGAATCATCAGGCCTACCCAGGAAATAATTCCGGCTTCTGCCACACAGGACGCCGTCAGAAACGTGGCGGAAACAATCAGAAGCAGCTTCAGCCTCCCCGCATGAATTCCCAGAGTCCTGCACTCCTGTTCCCCCATGGCCAGCACATTCAGCTTCCAGCCATAGCCGCACGTAAGGATCAGGCCCAAAACCGCGATCACAGTCAAGCGCAGGGCTCCCTTCCACTCTGAGGTATAAAATCCACCCATGGTCCAGAAGGTAATCTCCCGCAGTTTGCTGTCAGAAGCCGCCACCTTCAGAAAATTCAGAAGTGCCGTAAACACAGAGGATATAATCATGCCGGACAGAATCAGCCGTACCACCGGTATCTCCTCTTTTTCAAATGCAAAGCCATAGGCCAGTGCCATGGCCAGCATGGCAAACAGGAACGCCGCCACCCCTCTGGAAACAAAGGTCCAGGAAAATACAATGCAGGCCGCGGCTCCAAAGGCAGCTCCGGAGGACACGCCCAACACATAGGGCTCCACCAGAGGATTACGGAAGATTCCCTGAAACACGGCTCCTGACACGCTGAGCAGAACCCCCGTCATCGCCGCCGTCAGCACTCTGGGAAGCCGGATCTTCCAGACAATGGTATCCACATTGGAATCCGGATAAACCGTTCTCCTCAGATGAGCCCCTATCACCCGTCCTATCTCCCGTACCCGGACCGGATAGTTTCCGAAGTGAACCGCCAGAATCATCATGAGTAAAAACACCATCATGCCGGCCAGCAGGCAGATTCTTTTTCGTCTCATGCTTCTTCCTCCTGTTCCTGGACATTCCAGGACAGCTTCGCGTAATGGGTTAAATCCCGGTAATACCAGAGATTGCCCTGTTTCTTCAGGCGGCTTTCCAGATACCGTTCCAGTACGGGAAGCTCTGCGTCTGTTATCTTATACCGCTTCTGCATATCTTCCACTGCCGCCCGGAAAGAATCATATTCCCTGTCAAAGGACGTATCCGTAAGCATCTTGATATCCGCATAAATCCCCATATCGTACAGGATCTGATAAAGGGTATCTATCTTTTTTCCCACTTTTTCCCCACTGTCTTTTCCAGGCTCACAGGACAGTAGCCTCCGATCCCGTTCCCAGGAGGTCTCTCCCGCGAACCAGTACAGTTCTACCTTTCCTCTTGAATGCCGGTTCATTTTTCGGACTGCAGCCCCAAAATCTTCCATATACAGGGAATAGGACGCCACGATTCTGTCATAATCCTCCAGTTCCTCTTCCGGAACCTCCTCCCAGGTATAAGGCAGAATCTTAACGCCCTGCAGGTTTTCCTCCTCCAGATGCTGCCGGAGCAGCCTGCGCATTTCTCCGGAAGGTTCCACTGCCGTCACCCGGCACCCAAGCCGGGCCAGCGGGAGCGCAAGCACTCCCGGGCCGCTTCCGATATCCAGTACCTTCGTCCCGGGAGCAAGGTTCATGGACTCTGCACGGGCTATCCCGTCCTTTCGGATTTTTTCTGACCGGTCATAAGCCTCTGACGCTTCCCGGCTGTCATATTGATTTCCCATGTTTCTTTAAAAGCCCCGGCCGTCCATCCAGTCCAGCTGCTGGATCTCTTTGAGCCGCTGCGCTTCTTCCTCCGTCACCTGATACAGTTCTCTGTGATACTCATTCAGCCATTTTCCTACTTCTATATCCTGGAATTGTTCCGGATAAGCCGACTTGGCCGCTATCAGAAGAATCGTAGGAAACTCCAGGCGGAAATCTCCCCACCAGGTCAGAAGGCCGATGGAAGTCACGCGCCCGTTCTTCACAGCGCTGACGCCCCGCAGATTCTCATAGGCCGGATCTGTATTCAGTATGTCGGGATTGGGACGCACGGAATTGGTACACAGAATCATCACCTCCGGATCCAGGGTCAGGATCTGCTCTGCGGACATGGTAGACCGGGCCGGCTCCTCATAGACGTTTCGGATATTCGCGTACTCGCCGGCAAACTTGGCGTCTCCGAAATTATCTCCCCAGACCACGCCCACACCGTCGTCATTCCGCAGTCCGATGTACATGACGGAAGGCCTGTCCTCTTCCGGAATCTCTGCGGTCCGTTCCTGCACCATCGCCACCTGATCCTGCATATAAGCCGTGATCTCCTGAGCCCGCTCCTCTTTTCCAAATACCTGTCCAAGCACCTTGATTCCCTCATATTGCTGTTCCAGGGAAGGCTCCTCATAGCAGCCCGGGCCGTTGATAACTACCAGCGGCAGCCCCAGATCCTCTTCAATCTTGGAAATAGCGTCAGCCGTGATCTCGCTGTCCTTGATATACTCGCTGTTACGCAAAATCACCAGATCCGGATTGGCTCCCGCCAGGGTCTCAAAATCCACAGCGTCCGTGGGGTATCCGATGATGGGCAGTTCCATAATCTCCGGGAACAGATAGAGGCTGTCCCGTTCCTCCGGATCGCCTGCTTCGGTGATCAGGCCTCCGGTGGCGCAGATTCTGTCTGTAACGCCCAAAGCTCTCATAGTCTGCACAAGGAAGCCCTTATCCAGAATCGCCACCCGTTCCGGATCCTGTGGAATCTCTACTTCCTTTCCTCTCATATCGGTGATGGTTTTCGTATCCCCGCTCTCCACGGTCTCTTCAACCGCTTCCGTGACTGTCTCCGGTGTTTCCTGTTTCTGTGCTCCGCAGCCTGCCATAACGGAAATGAATACGCACAGGCTCAGAAATAATGCTGTTTTTCTCATGGTGTTCCTCCCTCTCTTTTTCAATACTTCCATTATATAAGACAGGCCTTTCCGCACCAAGCCCCGGAGGGGGTTCTCAGCTATTTCTTTTTTTTTATGCTTTTTCATTCCTTTTGAGAATCCCCAGCTGTTCCTTCCCGTCCGCTCAAAGAGCTCTGCCTGACTTCTCCGGCACCGGGATATTCTTGTTTTATAAGTGTTTAAAAGGTTAAAACAGCTGCTAAAAGCTGCTTTGTATATTCCTGCTGCGGATGCTCCAGAACCTGTCCGGTTGCCCCTTCCTCCACAATCCTTCCTCTGTACATGACTGCTACCCGGTCGCAGAATTGACTGACCAGCGCGATATCATGGGAGATAAACAGATAGGAAAGTCCCAGCTGCCGCTTCAGTTCACTCAAAAGCTCCATAATCTGGGCCTGCACGGAAACGTCCAGCGCGCTGGTAACCTCATCACAGATCAGCAGCTCCGGTTTAATCAGAATCGCCCGGGCAATGGTGGCTCTCTGACATTCCCCTCCGGACAGGTCTCTTCCTTTTCTCCCTGCGTAGCTGCGATCCAGATGAACCAGATCCATGGCCTCCAGCGCCAGCTCCCGGATTTCAGCCATCGTTCTCCCGTTTTTCCGGTAAATCAGTCCCTCGCAGATATTGTCCAGCACCGTCCTGTGTGGATTCAGGGATTTTATCGGATCCTGGAATACCATCTGCATATAATTACCGTAAAAATGAATTGTCCCTTCTGTCGGCTTGAGAAGCCCCGCCGTCATATAGGCCGCCGTACTTTTACCGCTTCCGCTCTCGCCTATCAGCCCCAGACATTCTCCCTTTCGCAGGCTAAAGCTCACATCCTCCACCGCGCAGATGTCTTTTCCCTTTTTTCCATACTTTTC
>CAKROP010000216.1 GCA_934373375.1 uncultured Anaerosacchariphilus sp. | reverse complement strand
ACTTTGGGCAGCCGGGACGGCGTGAACCGCACCCAGACCGAGGGCTATGGAAAAATCGTGGAGCTGGCGGAAGACTATGGTCTGAACCTTTGGTTCCTGGAGACGCCCAAGTATGAGCGGATGTATGCGGATGAGGATTATCAGAAGTTATACACGGAGGCTCTTTCTATCGTGCAGGAGCTGCAAAGTGGGTGGACCGGAGACGGCAGCTTTGCGATCCTCTGTGCGGAGGAGCTGGATTTTGATATCTCGGAAGCGGGAGGTTATCAGGATTTGATTCACCTGTCGGCGGAGGGACGCGAGAACTATACAGCCTTACTCTGTGAGAAATTAAAAGCGACAGAATAAAAGTTATCAAATGATAGAACTAAAGTTATGTAAACTAAAATTACCGCAGGGCATTGGCGTAGACAGAATGGAGGAAGGAGCTTGAAAAAACTGGACTCTATCGACGGACTGAAAGGAATCGGCGCGCTGATGGTATTTTTCTGCCATTTTGTCTTCGCCTTTTATTACGCGGCCTACAGCCTGACCGGGGATGCAGTGAACACGACTTCCGGCATCGAGATTGCCATCGGCAAAACGCCCCTGAATCTGCTCTACAGCGGGAACTCAGCGGTCTGCTTATTTCTGGTGTTCAGCGGCTTCGTGCTCTGCCTGTCCTATTTTCACACAAGGGATAAAGGACGGCTGAAGTCCGCGGCCTGGAAGCGCTATTTCCGACTGATGCCGATGATTTTGATGATCAATACCGTGATCTATGTCCTGATGAGCCTGGGATGCTACCGTAACGATGAGGCGGCCATCCTGACCAAATCGACGGTGTGGTTCGCGGGCTTTAATCAGTTTCAGCCGAACTTCCTGCAGATGCTGGGCGAGAGCCTGGCCGGCTGCTTTCTGTTCGGCACCAACAATTATAACGGCGTCCTCTGGACCATCCCTTACCTGTTCTCCGGCGCGCTGGTGGTCTATCTGGCGGCTTATCTGGTGGGGGAGAATCCGTTTCGGTATGTGGTCTATCTGGTGATGCTGCTGGCAGCGGTGAAGACCGACATTTACTTTGCGGGTATCTTCCTGGGTTTCGCAGCGTCCGACTTTTTCTGCACCCGGCAGAAGGGCATGGAGCTGTGGCGGCGGTTCTGGCTTCTGCCGCTTGGCAGCTTTGTGCTGGGCGTGTACCTGCTGTCCTATCCGTCCATCGGTTCGGACATGAGCGGTACGATTTACGGCATATTGCCATCGGCCTATACGACCCTTTATCATCTGGCGGGCGCGGCGCTGCTGCTGGCAGGCGTACTGGGACTGCCGGGACTGCAGAGGTTCTTCGGGGCAAAACCCTTCCAGTTCTTAGGTAAGGTGTCATATTCCCTGTATCTGCTGCATTTCCCGGTGATTGCGACCTTTTCCTGCTGGCTGTTCTTAAGCCTTTACGGGAAAATGAGCTACGGGCTGCTGACAGCTTTCGATTTTGTCTGCACGCTGGCGCTGGTGCTGATACTCTCGGCGCTTAGCCAGAAGTATCTGGAGCCGGTGAGCGGGCGGCTGACTGCCGGAATTTCGAAGACATTTGCAGGCAGGAAGAAGGAGTGACGAAAATGGAGAAAAAACGAATCGCATGGCTGGATGCGGTCAAGGCCGTCGGCATCCTGGTGGTGCTGCTGGTACACACGGGGCGCTCCTTCGGGCTGATAAGCTTCTACGGCGGCATGTTCTATATGCCCATCTTTTTCATCACGGCGGGCATGACCTTTTCCTATAAGCCGGAGGAGAGCTTTGGAGCTTTTGTAAAGAAAAAAGCGAAACGTCTGCTGCTTCCCTATTTCGGCTACAACCTGTTTCTGTTTGTGTTTTTCTTTCTGCGGGGAAATGCGGACAGGCAGACCCTGCTTGGCATCCTCTATTCCCGCAACTGCCTGATGCCCATGGGTTCCGCTACAAATGTGTATTTTATGCAGATTCTGAACGCGCCCACCTGGTTTCTGACCTGCATGTTTGTGAGTTATATCCTGTTCTGGATTCTGATGCGGGCGGCGAAGGGTGATTCCCGAAAGGCCTTTGTGGGAAACGGAATTTATCTGCTGATAGCCATTGGCCTTCATTACGCGTGTCCTGTACTGCTGCCCTGGAGCATCGACTGCGCCTTTTATGCGGTGACTTTCCTGATCATCGGCAAGCTGGCGGCGGTGCAGGACTGGGTCGGGAAGCTTTTGAAAAAGCCGTTTTATCTGTTCCTGGTGGCCGCAGCCTTTGCGCTTGCGGCCCGCTGGAATGGAAGCGTCAATATGTCCGTGGGGGATTATGGACGGAGCATGGCCCTGTATCTCTTCGTGGGAACGGCCGGCTCGTTGATTGTGATGGCTCTGTGCAGCGCCCTGTATGAGACGAAGCATACGAAGTGGCTGCAGAGGCCGCTGGAATTTATCGGGCGGCATACCCTGCCGATTCTGTGTCTGCACCTGTTTGTGTATTCCGTCATTGGAATGGTGTTTGGTATGCTTGGCATCACGATGTAAATGAATGGATTTCCGGAACTCAGATTGAGAATTATAACTAAGAATTTCGGCAGAATCCTGACTTGTGTATTTAGTCCATATGCAGTAAGATGAAGATATAGAAATGAAAAAGGAAAATATTTACAATACAATTTTGCTAAGCTCTGCTTCCCAACCACAGCAGCAGAGAGACAGGAGGTATCTCATGAACTACCACATAAATGAACATATAAAAAACACCGTCCGGGTCTTCCCCATGCAGAACCGCTACGGCATGCACCGCTATGATATGAATGAGAACCCGGAAGGACTGCCGAAGGAATTTGTGGATTCCGTGCTGAAGGAGATTACGCCGGAATTCCTTGCGATCTATCCGGAGCCGGACCGGTTCCTGCATAAATACGCGAAATTCATCGGCGCAGAATACGAAAATGTCCTGACCACCAACGGCTCCGATATGGCCATCCGCTATCTTTTGGAGACCTTCGGTGAAGTGGGCAAGGAGGTCGTGACCGTAGCTCCGTCCTTCGAGATGTATTGGGTCAACTGCTGTATCCTGGGCTATAAGCATGTGCCGGTGGCCTACGAGCCGGATCTAACCATCAAAATCGAAAATATCCTGAACGCCATCAACGACAATACCCGCATCGTGGTGCTGCTGAATCCCAACAACCCGGTGGGAAATGTGTATACCGAGGAAGAGCTTCAGCAGGTTATCGCGCGGGCGAAGGAGGTGGGCGCTATCGTTATTATCGACGAGGCGTACCATTATTTTTATCCGAACACCTTCATTGAACATGCCCTGAAGGATGAAAACGTGGTGGTGCTGCGTACCTTCTCCAAGCTGTTCTCCATCGCGGCCTGCCGTCTGGGCGTCATCATCAGCAATCCGGAGATTATTCATTACGTAAAGAATGCCCGGCTGACCTTTGACGCCAATTCCATTGCCCTGCTGTTCGCGGAGCGGATTCTCGATCACCCGGAGATGGTGGACGAGCTGATTCGCATCGAGAAGGAGGGCAAGGCCTATACGCTGGAGGAGCTTCAGAAGAAGGGCTACGAGTGCCGCGACTGCCGCGGAAACTTCATTTTCATAAAGCCTCATCACAACGCGAAGGAGATAAGCGAGCGGTTGGAAGAGGAGAAGCAGGTGCTGGTTCATCCTTACGGAAATGAGCTTCTGAAGGATTATCTTCGCGTATCCGTTGGCTCGAAGAAGGCTATGCAGATATTCCTGGACGCGTTCCTTGAGGTGGATGCGGACTAAGGTTGCAGGGGGATTTTTATGACGAAAGTTATCACATACGGAACCTATGATTTGCTGCATTACGGCCATATCCGCCTGCTGGAACGGGCCAAGGCGCTGGGCGATTACCTGATCGTGGGCGTGACCGCCGAGGATTTCGACAAGACCCGGGGTAAGATCAATGTGCAGCAGTCCCTGATGGAGCGCATCGAGGGCGTGCGGGCCACCGGCCTTGCGGATGAAATCATCATCGAGGAGTACGAGGGACAGAAAATAGACGATATCCGCCGTTATCATGTGGATATCTTTGCCATCGGTTCCGATTGGCGTGGAAAATTTGATTATCTGAATGAATATTGTAAAGTAGTTTACCTTGACAGAACGGAGGGCGTGTCCAGTACGCAGCTTCGGTCGGAGAAGCACGCCATCCGTCTGGGACTGGTGGGGGATGCTTCGGACCTTCAGAAGTTCCGGAAGGAGAGCGGTTATGTAAACGGCGCAGTAATTTCCGGCGTCTGCGGGGATGACCGGAATGAGTTTCGGAAGCTTCTGGAGAAGTCGGACGCCATGTATATCCTGTCGCACCCGGACGTGCATTATCAGCAGATCCGGGCGGCCCTGGAG
>CAKROP010000215.1 GCA_934373375.1 uncultured Anaerosacchariphilus sp. | reverse complement strand
CGGCGGCTCCACCGACAATCCCATAGAGAGGGCCATGTTTATGCCCACGATCTCCTCGAAGAGCTCCCGTTTTTCCGGACTTAGTATTTTCCGGATTCCCTCGTGCAGATCACGCTCCGTGTATTTCCAGTTTTCATGGACAATGATATTAAGCGGTCGGGAACAGCTCCGCTCTGTCAAAATGTGCTCCAGGCGCTCGCCCAGGTATTCACCCACCTGTCCCAGGTGTTTACCGCCCACCGCAGTAAAGATCAAATCGGCATCCAAAATAGCCCTTTCCGCTGCCTCTGTATCCTCCAGTGACCAGATCTCTGCCGTCTTCATGGAAATCACCCGTTCCCGCCGCTCCAGTACATGAAGCAGATACTGCCGTTCCTTTTGCATCTGCGCCGTCAGCATCCCGTCGTTTTCTATGAAGCTGTACCTGATGCCGTTCATCTGACAGATCCCGGCTATCAGGCCTCTGCCGATCTTTCCCGCTCCAATAATGACTGCTTTCATCTTCTATTCCTGCCTTCTCTAATGAAAGATATCTCTGCTCATCAACAGTCCCGCCCTGCGGAAAATCTCTTTCTCCCGCATGGCCTCAATGGCCTCTGCCAGTCCGTCGTCCTGCACCAGTTCCGCGGAAATGCAGCTGAACAGCTCCAAAAGCTCACTTGCTGCCTGCGCAGGCGCTACCATAACTACCACATACTCTACTTTTACACTTTTTCCCGCTGAAATGCAGTCCACGCCACCCTGCACCCGGTAGACGCGAAAGCCCAGCTCCTCGTCCATCCGTCCGTGCAAAAGTAGCATTCCCTCCCGAAACACGACACAGCCCTGCTCTCCGCGTTTTCGCATCAACGCCACAAATTTCCGCTGCTTCTCTATGCTCCGGAACAGTTCTTCCGCTGTCTTTTCATAAAGCTCCTCCAGGTTCTTCGCCCAGAGCGTTTGGCAGGAAAATCCTTCCAGTATATCTTCCATCCAGGCCATCTTCCGCATGGCTGTATCCGGCTGATACTGAACCTCTTTCCGCTCCGTCTCCATGTTCCCCGTAAAGCTCACCCGCAGCTTTTGCTCCGCAATTTTCTCACAGGCGTTCCCAATCGACGCAAACTCCTCCTCATCCGGCATAGGACTGATGAATAGCATCGGAATCGACAGAGGCTCTGTCTTCACCGTAGACAGAATCAGGTCTATGTCATCCGCCAGCATCGTCTCCTCCTGAAAATCTGCCACAGAACAAATTTTCACAATTTCAATCCGCGGAAAACGCTTCTTCACACGCTGCGCCAACATCCGGCTGGTTCCGATTCCACTCATACAGAGGAGTGCCGCCCGAATCCTCTGATTTTCTTCTTCTTGCTCCACCAGGGACGCCAAAATATGAATAATAATATATCCTCGTTCTCCCTCGCTGATAAACAGACTGTGCCGCTTAGAAAAGGCATCAATATTTTTTTCAATGATCTTATAAATCTGCGGATATTCCTGCTTAAGCTGCCCCAGATCACTGCAGTCCGCCATGGTCCCCAGATGCATCCGGTCAAACATCAGATTCAGATGGGCTCCCAGGCGCTCCACCAGCTCCCGATCACCGGTCAGGCTCTTGCCCAACTCTCCTTCCATATCCTCCAGAAGTTCCATCGTCATATGGTGTACATCCTCGTCATATTTGTACACTGTATACAGGGATTCATTACTACGCATAGACAGATAGACCGCCAATAAATCGCAGATCTGCTCTTTATTCAGCTGAATATGCTCTTCCTTCTTTACTTTTCTGGCAAATTCACAGATGCGTGGATACATGGCCTCGGTATCCAGTCGCAGATTCTTCCCATCTACCGTGAAAATCTGTTTCAGCTTTGGAAAATGCAACAAAATATGAGTATACAGCACCAGATTTTGAAAATCCTCCTGCAAGAAGCTGTCCGTCAATGTGTAATCAAAATCTGTGATTAGTTTGTAAGTCCGATACAGCCCCTGCATATCCAGAAACTCCAGCAGTTCCTTTCTTACATTGCCGGAAAGCCGCTCTAAGAACACCATGTCCTGCCGTTCCGCGCTCCAGCTTCTCAGATCAAGATATCGCCGAAACAGCTTCGCCAGCGCCTGTCTGCCCTTATGCAGCCCGCCCCGCAGCCGGATACCCTCGCCTCGCTGGCTGACCAACATCACACCGTTCTTCTCCGCGGCGAGGCGCACCTCCTCCAGATCCCGTTGAATCGTCCCCGCCGACACATTCAGCAGATAGGCCAGATAATAAATCTTTACGAACTCCTCCGATTGGTACAATTCCAGAAGAATCAGTAAAATTCTATCATTGGCCGTATAATTCACCGTCTTTTCCAGTTCCAGCGTCTGCCGCAGCGCTTCCAGATCCTTCTTCGCCCCATCTAGCCGGATCCCTCTCCGCCGTTTCACTTCCACCTTGATAGAGAAATCCTTCAAAAAGGTCTCCATACTGCGGATAAGCCGCATCACAGTCCGACTGCTCACATTCAACTTTTCCGCCAGCGTCTCATAGGAAATATAGCCATCTGTCATAAGTAAAATTCTCAGTACAGCCTGTTCCTGCCCCGTCATTCGTTCCGTCTCCTTTTACAGCCACTCGCCCAGCTCTTCCATATCCTGAACCGTCGTAGACCAGCCGGTCGCCAGCCGCACCACCGTATGGGTATCATCGGCTTTTTCCCAGAAGCTGACCGCCACATGCTTTTTCAGCTCCGCCAGCTTCTCATTTTCCATAATCACGAACTGCTGGTTTGTCGGGGACTCCAGATAAAAAGTGTAATTTTTGTCATGAAGCAGACGCTTCAGCTGCTCCGCCATTTCGATGGCGTTGCGGCTGATATTCAGATACAGATTTCCCGTAAACAGCTCATCGAACTGGATGCCCAGGAGACGCCCCTTCGCCAGCAACGCTCCCTGCTGTTTGATCCGCGTCATGAAATGCTTCGGCGCGTTCCCCTTCGGAAATACTACAGCTTCCCCGCAGAGTGCGCCCACCTTAGTGCCTCCGATATAAAAGACGTCACAGATCCGCGCGATATCCGGCAGGGTCATATCCGCCTCCGGGCTCATGAGTCCATAGCCCAGGCGGGCGCCGTCCAGATACAGCGGCATCTCATAGGTATGGCAAACCTGCGCGATGGCCTCCAGTTCAGCCTTGCTATAGAGCGTACCGTACTCTGTCGGCCAGGACACATACACCATCCCCGGAAATACCATATGCTCGTGATTGCCGTCCGCATAAAAAGTCTCCATATAATTCTTAAGCTCGTCCGCATCGATTTTGCCCAGATGCTGGGGCAGGGTCAGTACCTTATGGCCGGTATTTTCGATAGCGCCCGCTTCATGCGCACTCACATGGCCAGTCTCAGCCGCTACCACGCCCTCATAGGGCTGCAGCATGGACGCAATCACCACCGCATTGGTCTGGGTTCCACCCACCAGAAATTCTACGGTTGCCTCCGGGCACTCGGTGGCTTCTCGGATCTTTCTCCTTGCATTCTGACAATACACATCTGTCCCGTAACCCGACAGCGGCTCCATATTCGTCTCTGTTAATCTCTGTATAATCCGCGGATGCGCTCCCGCTGAATAATCGTTCTCAAATGAAATCATAATAGAAACCCCCTCTGCAACTATGTTGACTCACTTGCGCTCATTATGCTGTGAATATTTCAATTCACAGCCGACATTCGCCGTTCGTCAATCATACACGTATGTTGACTCACTTGCGCTCATTATATCACGAATTATCCTGCTTATTCCATTTTATCTTTATTTTTTACTATAATTTTACCGCAAAAAGCTATCGCCTTCCATCTGAATAATTTTCAGATTTCCACTTGATTTTCTGTGCTAAAGTGCTACAATGAAGCATAGAAACAGCAAGGGCTTGTAGCTCAGTTGGGAGAGCGCTGCGTTCGCAACGCAGAGGTCGAGGGTTCGAATCCCTTCAGGTCCATGGAACAAAGATTTTATAAATACGGAAGTATAGCTCAGCTGGGATGAGCGTTCGCCTCACACGCGAGAGGTCATGGGTTCGAGCCCCATTACTTCCACTGGAAAAGCCTGTATTTACGGGCTTTTTTCGTACCCGGAAATCAAAAGGTAATCAAAAAAGTAATCAAGGTAATCAAACACCCTAGAACATGATTATTCGGGAAAGGAGATTAAATGGAAAAAAGTCCCCGGGAATTTTTCTCTTCCCGGGGATCGTCTTTTGTATACGCTTATCCGTTGTATTACTTAGAACATACGAATCTACACGAAAAATATTTGATTTTTACATAAAAAAAGTGCCCAGAACCGGAATCGAACCAGTGACACGAGGATTTTCAGTCCTCTGCTCTACCAACTGAGCTATCTGGG
>CAKROP010000214.1 GCA_934373375.1 uncultured Anaerosacchariphilus sp. | reverse complement strand
GTTCAGCACCGACCGAAGTGGAACGTAGATGCCGCGAAAACCTTAAAGAATTATCCTTTCTAATCTTTATTCGGAAAAGGAGAAATGTAACATGACAAACTTAATGCAAAGTGTAAAGGACAATCTGGCCTTTTTAGGCGTCTGCCTGGTGATTGTGGTGGCGATTTTTGTGGTAGCCGGCCTGACGGAGAAAGCTCTCCGGCAGAAAAATTCCATGGCTCGAACCAATTCCCCGGCTCGCCGGGTGGCACTGGTTGGCGTGTTTTCTGCGATTGCGGCGGTACTGATGCTTTTTGAATTGCCCCTGTGGTTTGCGCCCAGCTTCTATGAGCTGGATTTCAGTGAGATTCCGGTACTGATCTGTGCCTTTGCCATGGGACCTGTGGCAGGCGTGGCCACCGAACTCTGTAAGGTGCTTTTGAAGCTGGTGCTGAAGGGAACGACGACAGCATTTGTCGGCGACTTTGCGAACTTCGTGGTGGGCTGCAGCCTGGTACTCCCGGCTTCCATCGTATATTACATAAGAAAGAATAAGAAAATGGCCATCGGCGGCCTGGCGCTGGGAACTCTGATTATGACCATTTTCGGAAGCGGCTTCAACGCCCTCTATCTGCTGCCGAAGTTCTCTGAACTGTTTGGAATGCCCATGGACGCGATCATCGGTATGGGAACCGCCATCAACAGCAGTATTCACAGCGTCTGGACCCTGGTCTTCTTCGCGGTTGTGCCGTTCAACATCCTGAAGGGCGTGGTGGTATCCGCCATTACCATGCTGCTCTACAAACATATCAGTCCGATTTTGAAAAAGAACTAGGTGCTCACAGAATCACTGGACAGTACAAAACGGAAATGCTATAATAAAGCCGCAGAAACGGCCAAAAAAAGCAAAAATAGAGCCTCGCAGCCTCTGCGGGGCTTTTGTTTTGCGAGCAACGAGTGAAAGCGAAACTGCAAAGGCTGCTTCTTATATTTTGCTGCGAAGATTTATATGAGGTATTAAGATGATAAAGGAAACATTTTCAGAGACAGACACCAGAGCCTTTGGTGAAATGCTGGGTCGGAAAGCCGTTCCCGGAACCGTTTACACCCTGACCGGCGACCTGGGCGTGGGCAAGACCGTATTTACCCAGGGATTTGCGAAGGGCCTGGGCGTCACCGAGCATGTAAACAGTCCCACCTTCACCATCGTACAGGAATATGAGGATGGCCGCCTTCCTTTCTATCATTTCGACGTGTACCGTATCGGCGATATCGAGGAAATGGACGAAATCGGCTATGAGGATTATTTCTATGGCGAGGGCGTCTGCCTGATTGAGTGGGCGGAGCTCATTGAGGAGCTGCTCCCGAAGAAGCGCACAGAGATTCTGATTGAAAAAGACCTGGAAAAGGGCTTTGATTACCGGAAAATAACCGTGGAGGAGATGGAATAACATGAAAATATTAGGACTGGACAGCTCAGGACTGGTTGCGTCCGTGGCAGTGGTAGAGGATGACGGCACCAATAGCAATCTCCTGGCGGAGTACACGGTCAACTACAAGAAGACCCATTCCCAGACCCTGCTCCCCATGCTGGACGAGATTGCCAATATGATCGAACTGGATCTGAACGCCATCGACGCCATTGCCGTGGCAGGAGGTCCCGGTTCCTTTACGGGACTGCGCATCGGTTCTGCAACTGCCAAGGGACTTGGCCTGGCGCTCGGCAAGCCGCTGGTACACATTCCTACTGTGGACGCCTTGGCTTATAATTTATACGGAACCGATAAAATTATCTGCCCGCTGATGGACGCCCGCAGAAATCAGGTTTATACTGGTGTTTACGAATTTCAGGGAGACAAGCTGGTGGCGTTGGAGCCTCAGATGGCAGTCGGCATCGAAGTAATTGCGGAGAAGTTATGTAAACTTGGAAAGGATGTAATTTTCCTGGGCGACGGCGTGCCGGTCTTCCGCCAGGTACTGACTGACGAACTCATGAAGGGCGTAAGCTTCTCCTTCGCCCCGGCTCATGTCAATAAGCAGCGGGCTGCTGCGGTAGCCATGCTGGCCGTATCCTATGTCCGCGCCGGAAAGACAGAGACGGCGGCGGAGCACCGTCCCGATTACCTGCGTCTGTCCCAGGCAGAGCGGGAACGGCTGGAAAAAGAAAAAGCGGAGAAGGACGCATGAATGAGCTTCTGATTCGCCCCATGGAGGAATTGGATTTGCCGCAGGCTGCGGCTATCGAGAAAGAAGCCATCACCCCGCCCTGGTCGGAGCAGGCCTTTCGGGAAAGCCTCGGACTGGAGCACACGATCCTGCTGGCTGCCATACAGGACGGCCAGGTGGCAGGCTACTGTGTCTGTTACCAGAGCTTTGAAGAAGGCGAAATCACCAACGTGGCCGTAAAGAAGGAGCTGCGGGGGCAGGGAATTGCCGGAAAGCTTCTGGAAAAATTGTGTTCCTACGGAAAGGAACGGGGGCTGGAGCGCTATATCCTGGAGGTACGCGCCGGCAATGAACCGGCCCTGCGTTTATATGAAAAAGCCGGATTTATCCGGGTTGGAACCCGTAAGAACTTTTACGAACAGCCTGTGGAAGACGCAGTGATTATGACGAGAGGCTGACCTGAGACTGACAGCCATTTCCACTAGGCAGAAAAAAGCGGATTATGTAGAATATTCACGTAAAAAGAAAAACTGTGAGAACAGCAGGAGGAATAAGATGCGTGAGTATAAGACCACAGAGACAAGAATTTTAACCAGACTGATTTGTAATAGCTGCGGTAAAGTCATTGCCCTGCGCGGCGGCGTGCCGATGGAGGGCGTCTGCGCCGTGCGGCAAAGCTGGGGTTATCAGTCGGAAAAAGACGGAGAACAGGACAGCTTTGATTTGTGCGAGGCGTGCTATGACCGCATTACCGGGCAGTTCAAAGTCCCTGTGACACGGACAGAGCAGACCGAATGGTTATAAGATAGAAAGATTAGGAGACAGGAATGTTAGATGTATGTTTGCTGGGAAGCGGAGGCATGATGCCGCTGCCCTATCGCTGGCTGACAGCGCTGATGATGCGATACAACGGAAGCAGTGTACTGATAGACTGTGGAGAGGGAACCCAGATTGCGGTGAAGGAAAAGGGCTGGAGCTTCAAGCCCATCGACGTGATCTGCTTCACCCATTTCCACGGGGATCATATCAGCGGCCTGCCGGGACTTTTGCTTACCATGGGAAATGCGGAGCGGACGGAGCCTTTGACCTTGGTAGGACCGAAAGGTCTGGAGCGTGTGGTAAATGCCTTACGCGTTATCGCGCCGGAGCTGCCCTTCCCCATCGAATTTATCGAGCTGACCAAGGCGGAAGAAGAACTGGAACTGAACGGCTACCACATCAAGGCATTCCGTGTGAATCATAACGTAACCTGCTACGGTTATTCCATCGAGATTAAGCGTGCAGGTAAATTCAATCTGGAAAAGGCGCAGAGCCTGAACATTCCGAAAAACTACTGGAATCGTCTGCAAAAAGGCGAGACCATTACGGACGGAGATACTGTATACACGCCGGATATGGTCATGGGCGCACCCCGCAAGGGCATCAAGCTGGTCTACTGCACCGACACCCGCCCGACGGAATCCATTGCCCGCAATGCAAAGGGTGCGGATCTTTTCATCTGCGAGGGCATGTACGGCGAGAAGGACAAGCAGGTCAAGGCCGTGACTAACAAGCATATGACCTTTTACGAGGCCGCGCGTCTGGCGAAAGAGGCGGACGTAAAGGAAATGTGGCTGACCCATTACAGCCCGTCCCTGACCCGTCCTGAAGAATATATGGACGAGGTACGCAAGATATTCCCGCGCGCGGTGGCCGGAAAGGACAGAAAATCCGTAGAACTGGATTTTGAGGATGAAGAAAAATGAGTGAGACGATGAATACGAAAAAAGATATCTATATATTGGGAATTGAGAGCTCCTGCGACGAGACAGCGGCTTCCGTGGTAAAAAATGGCCGGGAAGTGCTCTCCAACGTCATTTCCTCCCAGATTGATCTGCATACTCTCTACGGCGGTGTAGTTCCGGAAATCGCGTCCCGCAAGCACATTGAGCGCATCAATCAGGTTATCGAGGAAGCTCTGACTACAGCAAATATGACCCTGGACGATCTGGACGCCATCGGCGTCACCTACGGTCCGGGTCTGGTAGGCGCGCTTCTAGTGGGAGTGGCTGAGGCCAAGGCTATCAGCTACGCGAAAAAGCTGCCTCTGGTGGGCGTGCACCACATTGAAGGCCACATTTCCGCCAATTATATCGAAAATCTTAATCTGGAGCCGCCCTTCGTATGTCTGGTGGTGTCCGGAGGCCATACCCAT
Organism: uncultured Anaerosacchariphilus sp.; assembly: GCA_934373375.1. GTDB lineage: Bacteria > Bacillota > Clostridia > Lachnospirales > Lachnospiraceae > Laedolimicola. Next base: position 38 of record CAKROP010000214.1, on the reverse strand, counting down.
CTGGTGGTAGTCCGGGATTATGGAAAATATGAGATTCT
>CAKROP010000213.1 GCA_934373375.1 uncultured Anaerosacchariphilus sp. | reverse complement strand
AAATATAGAATGTACACAAATGTGGGAACGATTACATAAATAAGAAGGAGGATATCATGGATTACAGAAAGACAGCGGAAGCAATCTATGAGAAAGTAGGAAAGAGAGAAAATCTGGTGTCAGTGGCGCATTGCTCCACGAGACTCCGGCTGGTACTGGCGGATGATAAAAAATGCGACGCAAAGGCAGTGGAAGACATTGACGGCGTCAAGGGCGTATTCAGCGCGTCCGGACAGCTGCAGGTCATCTTGGGAACGGGCGTCGTCAATAAGGTTTACGACGAGTTCCTTGCCATTTCCGGGATGACGGGTGTCAGCAAGGAGGAGGCCAAGGAAGCGGCGGCTCAGAAGCAGCCCTTCTACAAGCAGGCTATTAAGACTCTGGGCGACATTTTTGTGCCGATTATTCCGGCTATCGTGGCCAGCGGTTTCCTGATGGGAATCATGGAAGCATTGAATTTTATGGTAAATAATGGGTTCCTGAATCTGGACACTTCCGGTTCCCTGTTCGTCCTGGCGAGCCTGTTTGCCAATACCGCATACACCTTCCTGCCGATTCTCATTGCCTACAGCGCGGCCAAGGTATTCGGCGGAAATCCCTATCTGGGCGCAGTCATCGGTATGATGATGATTCATCCGAATCTGCAGAACGCCTGGACGGTAGCGACCGAGGGCGTGAAGCAGACCCTTCCGGTGTGGTTCGGGCTCTATAAGGTGGATCTGGTGGGCTATCAGGGTCATGTCATCCCGGTTATCATCGCAGTCTTTGTGATGTGCCAGATTGAAAAACGCCTGCACAAGATTATTCCGGCTATGTTTGACCTGTTTGTGACCCCGCTGGTCAGCGTCTTTGTGACCGGTTACCTGACCTTTTCCATCATCGGACCTATCTTTGTAACCATTGAAAATGGTATCCTGAACGGCGTGCAGCAGCTCCTGACCCTGCCGTTCGGTATCGGAAGCTTTATCATGGGCGGTCTGTATTCCACCACAGTTGTGGCTGGCGTTCATCATATGTACACCCTGATTGACGTGGGACAGCTGGGACTCTACGGCAAGACTTACTGGCTGCCGCTGGCTTCCGCGGCCAATATCGCCCAGGGCGCGGCTGCTCTGGCTGTAGCGCTGAAGACGAAAAACGAGAAGACCAAATCCATGGCAGTTCCCTCCGCCATGTCCTGTTTCATGGGTATTACCGAGCCCGCTATCTTCGGTGTCAACTTACGTTTCTTCAAGCCGTTCATCTGCGGTGCCGCAGGCGGCGCGTGCGGCGCGCTGTATGCCTCCATCGTAGGCCTGGGCGCTACCGGAACCGGCGTCACCGGTATCTTCGGACTGCTGCTCTGCCTGAATGATCCGCTGAAGTACATCATCATGTTCCTTATTTCCGCAGGCGTGGCCTTTGCGCTGACCTGGATGTTCGGCTATAAGGATCCGGTGGAGACCAAGACCGCTCCGGCAGAAGAAGCCCCTGTTGTAAATGAGATCGCAGAGGAGCATGAGGGCCCCCGAGGCGGCGCAGTATACGCTCCGGTCACCGGCGAAGCCATTTCCTATACGGAGATCGCGGATCCGACCTTCGCGTCCGGCGTCCTGGGCAAGGGCGCAGGCATCCGCCCGGAGAATGGTGAGGTGGTGGCTCCCTTTGACGGAACCGTGACCATGCTTTTCGACACAAAGCACGCCGTAGGCCTGGAAAGCGAGGATGGTACTGAGCTTCTGATTCACGTTGGCATGAACACAGTGGAATTAAACGGAAAGTACTTTGAAGCCCTGAGCGCCACCGGAGCCAGGGTCAAAAAGGGCGATAAACTCCTGAATTTCGACAACGAGGCCCTGAAGGCCGCCGGCTACGACACCACCGTAGCGGTATTGGCCTCCGCGCCGGAGTATGTGGAAGCAGTGACGCTGGGTCATGTGGAAGCGGGAGAGAAGCTATTTGAGACCGGTGAGAACTAAGGAAGGAACGTGTGATGAAGGTATTAAATTATGGTTCACTGAATATTGATTTTGTCTATGGAGTAGATCATTTTGTGCGGAGTGGAGAGACTATCTCATCCGAAGGAATGGAAATCTTTCCGGGTGGCAAGGGGCTGAACCAGTCGGTGGCACTGGCTAAAAGCGGGGTGGAGACCTGGCATGCGGGAGCCATCGGAGAAGACGGCGCGTTCCTTCTTGATTTGATGCGGGAGTCAGGCGTGCATGTGGAACTGGTGTCCAGGCTTCCGGGTCGGAACGGCCATGCAATGATTCAGCGGGATCCGGACGGCCAGAACTGCATCCTGCTTTACGGCGGTACCAATCAGCAGAACACCAGGAAACGGGTGGATGAAGTGCTGGAGCATTTCGAAAAAGGCGATTATCTGGTACTGCAAAATGAAATCAATGAGATTGGCTATCTAATGGAGAAGGCTCATGAAAAAGGCATGATTATAGTTATGAATCCGTCGCCGATGGATGAGAAGATCTTTACTTACCCGCTTCAGTATGTAGATTATTTTCTGTTAAATGAGGTGGAAGCAGGCGATACCTTCACAGGCTTTTTCATTGGTGGAATCGCCACAGGTCAGACGCCGGAGAAAGCTATGTCACATGCTGCGAAAGCTGCGGCCATTGCCGTGTCCAGACCGGGAGCAGCGCCGTCTATTCCGTGGAGAAGCGAGTTGTAAAGAGAGAAAAAACGCCGCAGGTTTCTGATTTCCAGAGCCCTGTGGCGTACCTGTTTTGGTGTCTATCGGGACTGTGCGGCCAGCTCCTTCAGCTCCTGGAAGAGTTCCAGATCCTCCTGACTGATTTTTAAGTTGGAACGGTAGGTTTTGCCGTCTGGTTCGGTGACAGTGAAGTCCAAAATGGTTCCTTCACGAATGCCGTCCTGCATGACAGAATTCAGGAACAGCGGAAACTTCGGGTGCGCGGCCCGGAAGCGATCCCAGGCGGATTTCATTTTCAAAAGCTGCATTGGATTCATTGATAAATTCTCCCTGTAAAAGTATGATATCTCATTGTAGTATAAAAAGGAAAAAGAAACAAGTCTTGAATAACTGCTCGTTATTTTTTTCACGGATTTTCGATTTTTTTACAAAAAAGGACTTTACGAATGAGACAGAATGTGCGAAAATATAACCAAATGCGACGAAGCGGGACTTAAGCCACCCCCGGGTCGCTATTAATCCATTCTGAAAGGAGTTTTAAAATGATTTATTCACATGAAGTCGAGATGATGTGTCCGGTAGCACAGGGCGTACACCATGGCGCCGCTCCGATTCCGGAAGAAGCAAAATGGGTACAGGCGAAGGAAGTTAAAGATATTTCCGGCTTTACACACGGCATTGGCTGGTGTGCACCGCAGCAGGGAGCATGTAAGCTGACCCTGAACGTAAAGGAAGGCGTGATCCAGGAGGCACTGGTGGAGACCATCGGATGTTCCGGTATGACTCATTCCGCAGCTATGGCGTCCGAGATTCTGCCGGGACTGACCGTACTTGAGGCTCTGAACACAGACCTCGTGTGCGACGCCATCAACACCGCTATGCGTGAGCTGTTCCTGCAGATCGTATACGGACGTTCTCAGTCCGCATTCTCTGAGGATGGACTTGCAGTAGGCGCAGGCCTGGAGGACCTTGGAAAGGGACTTCGTTCTCAGGTTGGTACTATGTACGGTACTCTGAAGAAGGGACCTCGTTACTTAGAGATGGCTGAGGGTTATGTTACTGCAATCGCATTGGATGATGAGGATATGATCATTGGTTATAAGTTTGTAAACCTTGGTAAGATGACAGATTTCATCAAGAAGGGTGATGATCCTAATACTGCATGGGACAAGGCATGCGGACAGTACGGACGTGTTGCTGATGCAGTGAAGCTCATTGATCCGAGAACTGATGAAGAGATCGCAAAATAAAGAAAAGGAGGCAAACGAATCATGGCATTATTTGAATCATATGAGAGAAGAATTGACCAGATCAACAAAGTGTTGAACAGCTATGGTATTTCTTCCATTGAAGAAGCAGAGAAAATTACAAAGGATGCTGGACTTGATGTTTACAATCAGGTAAAGGGAATCCAGCCAATTTGTTTTGAGAACGCTTGCTGGGCATACACAGTAGGTGCAGCAATCGCTATTAAGAAAAACTGCCGCAAGGCATCAGAAGCAGCAGCAGCAATCGGAGAGGGTCTTCAGTCTTTCTGTATCCCGGGTTCTGTTGCAGATACACGTAAGGTAGGTTTAGGACATGGTAACCTTGGTAAAATGCTCCTTGAGGAGGATACCAAGTGCTTCGCATTCCTGGCTGGTCACGAGTCATTCGCAGCTGCAGAGGGTGCGATCGGTATCGCTGAGAAGGCAAACAAGGTTCGTAAAGAGCCACTTCGTGTCATCCTGAACGGTCTTGGTA
>CAKROP010000212.1 GCA_934373375.1 uncultured Anaerosacchariphilus sp. | reverse complement strand
TTTCATCGATCTCATATGCACAAATATCTCTCTCAAGTCCATTCCGTATCTCATCTGACGAACGCTTCTCTCTTTTTGCACTCTCAATGTAGCGAACGATGATCTCTTCTAAAATATTTCCGTCACCACATGAATTTTCCAACACCCGTTTTCCATATAGCTGTCCTCTATAGCACACGTCATCCAGCAGTATTTTCACATATTGTAAAGGTGTGGGGATTTGACAATTCCCTTCCATTCATTTACCTCATCTCTTATCAACGTGTTTCCATCCATTCTTTTCATACCTATAAGTATACCACAGAATGAAGGTAATTCAAGAATGAATGCCTTCTAACGAATTCGCAAAAAAAGATACTGCCATACCATTCTTGACTTTCACTCTCCAACCCTCTATCCTATAAATAGACCTGTTTTTACGTGACATCGGATTTTTCCGGGAAAGGAGTTTTTATGAATCCTCTTCGTATCGGTATTTTGAGTACTGCCTCTATTGTACCGCGGTTTGTGGGGGCGGCAGGAACGGTGGATGACTGCGTGGTGACAGCTATCGCTTCGCGGAATCTGGAAAAGGCCGCTGAGAAGGCGCGGCTCTGGCGGATTCCGCAGGCTTTTGGAAGCTATGAGGAGCTGATTGCCTCGGATCTGGTGGATATCGTCTATATCGCGACCATCAACAGCGAGCACGCCCGCTATGCGCGGCTTGCGCTGGAGCATGGAAAGCATGTGTTCTGCGAGAAGCCTTTCGCGCTGAAGCCGTCCGAGATTCGGGACTGCTTCGCTCTGGCACGGGAGAAAGGGCTTTTTGTCATGGAAATGCAGAAATGCGTCTTTCTGCCGGTGGTCCAGGAATTGAAGAAACGGATTCAGGCCGGGGAATTTGGCCGGATTACCATAGCAGATTTTTCCAGTTCCTTTGAGGCCAGCTACAACGGCTGGATGTTTGATCCGGCCATGGGCGGCGGCCCGCTCTATGGCAATGCGGGGTACAGTCTGCAGCTTATGCAGTTTCTTTTTGATTCCTTCGTAACGGAGCAGACCGGGCTCTGCACCCGCGGCGACAGCCCCGTGGAAAATCAGTTTGCGGCGGTGATGCGGATGGAGAACGGACTAATTTTCACCAATAAGACCAGCACCCTTTCCGAGACCCTGCATACCGGCTTTCTCTATGGCGAAAAGGGCTATGTAGAGCTACCGGATTACTGGAAGACCCGGCAGGCGATTCTGCATTTTCCGGGACAGGATCCGGTGGTGCTTGATTATCCCTGTGATTTTGAGCTGCGCTATGAGCTGGTACACGCCCTTGGCTGCATCCGGGCCGGGCTCACCGAGAGCCCTGTGATGACCGAAGAGATGTCTGTGCGTGCCATAAAAACCCTGGACGCGCTGCACCGGAGCTGGAATCACTAGACGCCATGTTCTGTATACAAAAGGCATGTGAACGCAAAAGCTGTCACATGCCTTTTGTATGCTATTCTGATTTTTACATCTGATGTCTTACAATCCGGTACTCGTCCCCATACTGGAAATAGGGACAGCCGTGGAAGCTGCCCTGAATGAAGAGGCGCATTTCGTCCTCGTCCAGGTCCATTTCGCAGACGTAGTAGCCATAATCGTCGTCGTAGACGTAGTTGCCGCACATCTCGCAGTTGGTCGCCTTCGGCTTTTTCTTGGTCATATGGATTCCCCCTTGTCTATTCTGAAAAATGGAATCTGCTTCTATCTTCCATTTTTTTACTCTAGTGTATAGGCGCAAGCACTTTCTGCATGTTCCGCTTCATTTTCTCGGTCAGGCGGGCGTACTGAATCAGGTCCTCTTCCTCGAAGCCTGCGAATCTGGCCTCGTCGTAGTCCCGCTGGACTGCCGCCAGCTCCCTTAAAATCGGCTCTGCCTCCGGCTGGAACATGACGCGTACCCGTTTTTCCGGGGCCTTACGCACCAGTTCGTCTTTTTCCCTGCTTTTTTCCTTCTTCTGGCGCACGGGCTTCGGCGTCGGAACGTCCTCCACCTTAATCAGCCCCCGCAGCACCAGCTTCTGAAGCTGCATGGCCAGGGCGCTTCGGCTCACGCCTGCGAAATCAGCCAGTTCTTTTTTATTCACCGTGTCGCTCAGATGGCTCAGGCACAGAAGCAGATAGGCTTCGGACGGCGTCAGGTCATTTTTCAGGGCGGCCACCTCCAGGTATCGCTGCATCAGCTTCCGCTCCCGGTAGAGCTCGGAGAGCATGCCCTCTCCTGCCAGTGCCGACACGCTGACGCCTGCCCGCTCGTCGCCCAGCTTTTTGGTACCGGGCAGCAGCGGAATGCCCACCAGGCCATCGCTTGCCGCGTCCACCAGAAAACGGTAGAGCTGCAGACGGTTTTTCTCGTATTCCTCCTCGTCCCACACATGCCTGTAAAAGTTGTGATAGTACTCGAAGACGCCAAGCTTCATCTGAATGGTCTTGGTCAGACTGGTTCCCTGGGTGGTGACCAGCGAACCCTTGCGCTTCACATAATAGTAAATAGGCGCGTGCAGGGCCGTGATGCGCTCCGCGAAACGGATGTATTCCAGGTTGAACATAAAGTCCTCGCACCAGCTGATTTCCGCGTTCATGCGAAGGGCATGTTCCTCAATGATGGAACGGCGATACAGCTTATTCCAGAGAACGCCGTAATAGTAATCCGCCGGGCTCTCCATCATATGGGCCGCAAACTCTTCCGGGCTCATGACTCCCTCTTCCTCGATATCACCTTTCCGGGATACCCGCTCGCCGACCACCCGGTAGAAATCCGCGATGACCAGATCGCAGCTTCCCTCTTCCGCCGCCCGCACCAGAAGCTTGGTGGAATCGGGCGTCATCCAGTCGTCGCTGTCCAGAAACTGAATGTAGGTTCCCCGGGCCTCGGACAGAGCCTGATTCCGGGCCGCTGAGACGCCGGCGTTTACCTTGTGAAAGACACGCACACGGGAATCAGACGCTGCGTAAGCATCACACATGGCTCCTGATTTGTCTTTACTTCCATCATCGATGAGAAGCAATTCAAAGTCTGTATATTCCTGTCCCAGCACGCTGTCTACACAGCGGGCCAGGAAGTTTTCCGCATTGTATACAGGAATAATAATAGAAACCGCAGGGGTTCCCGCATTTTCTTCCTTCACAGATTCATCCTCCTTTTGCGTCTGAACGCTTCTTTTCTATCTCCGTAAATACTTCTTCCAGGACTACCGTCACATCGCACTACTATCTTATCCATCTTTACACGATTCGCTTGAATTTCTTCTCAATCTCCTGCTTCGACATGGAGATAATCGTAGGCCGTCCATGGGGGCAGTTGTAAGGATTATCGAGGGTCAGAAGCTCCTCGATCAGTTCCTTCGCCTCCGCCGTGGACAGGCGCTGGTTGCCCTTGACTGCAGCCTTGCAGGACATGGAAGCGATCTTATCCAGAATCATCTCGGTGTTTTTTCCGCTGACGTATTCCAGATCGTCTAAGAGCTCCATGAATAAGTCTTTTTCCGCCAGCCCGTACAGATTGGCCGGAACTGCGCTGACCGCGTATTCTTTGCCGCCGAAGGGCTCGATCTCGAAGCCCAGCTCCTGAAAATAGTCCTGATATTCGGCAAGCTTCGCCGCCTCCTGCATATTCAGGGTCAGGATCATGGGCGGGCTGACCATCTGGGATGTGATCTCCTTATTCGCCAGAGTCTTCACGGTGCGCTCGTAGAGCACTTTTTCGTGGGCTGCATGCTGGTCAATCATGTAAAATTTATCTTCGAACTGCACCAGCCAGTAAGTCTCAAATAACTGACCAATGATGATAATGTCGGATTTTGTCTTGGGATTCAGGAGTCGGTGGTCGAAAAGATCCTGCTGCTCGAATGCTGTGTCCGGGGCTGTTTCGATCCGGGCAGTGACATCGGACTGTTTCGGCTCTTCTGCTGCCGCTTCCGGCACGGCTGACGCTTCCGGCTCCGGAGCAGCCACAACCGCTGTCTCCATGGCTTCGTTCTCTTTCCGAGTCACCCGGTACACGCCATCCTCCCGCAGAATCCCCGGCTCCACAGCACGCTCCGGTACAGGTGTTTTCTCTTCCGTCTGTACCACCGGCTGTTCCTGCTGCCGTTTTTCTATCTTTGGCTCCAGCATCGCCAGCTCCTCATTACTGAAGATCGAATCCTCCTTCAGCACTGGCTTCGCTTCTACCTGCTTCGCTGCCTTCTTCTCCTCAAATTCCGCATTGACCCTTTTTCGCATCTGCGCCATAAAGTATTCCAGATTCCGCTCCTGCGGGGTCGGGGTCTGCTCCGGTTTTGCCACCGGTGCTGCCGCTGTGCTTTTCTGCCGTGTCAGACTGCTGAGCGGATTTACCCCATTTCCCGGAACGGGCTCTGCCGTCTCTTTCTTCTCCGGCTCCTCTTCGATCAGCTTCACCTCCGGAATCAGCTCACGTCCCAT
>CAKROP010000211.1 GCA_934373375.1 uncultured Anaerosacchariphilus sp. | reverse complement strand
AAGTTCATGCCGTACCAGCCCACGATCAGGGTCAGCGGCTGGAAGATGATGGTCACCATGGTAAAAAGCTTCATGGTGTTGTTCAGGTTGTAGTTCAGGGTGGCATCCATGGCCTCCCGCAGATGAATCAGATTGTCACAGAGCAGCTGGGTGTTATTGCTGAGACGCTCAGATTTGTCTGTGAAGATCTTGAAATAACGCAGGTCTTCTTCCTCGAACAAATCATTTTCATTCTCCTGCAGTGACTCTCCGATGTCGATGAGCTGCTCATAATAGTTTTTCAGAGTCGATAGGCGGTTTCGCAGATCGAAAATCTCCGTATTCAGCTCCGGATCCACCTTGCCGTTGACCACTTCACGCTCCATGGCAATGATTTGTCGTTCAGTCATGACCAGGCCGCGGTTGCCGCTGGACAGCAGGCGCTCCAGCACACCGTAGATCACCTTCTCCATGGTGGCATTCTGCCGGAAACGACCGATGGCGTCCAGGAACATCTGCCGGATACTGTCCTCTTTGTCGATGATCTTCACCACCACGAACAGATTTTTCTTAATGAAAAAACCGATACGATTGCGCCTGGTGCTCAAATTCAGGATATCCACGATATTGATCATACCGAAGCTGAACTCGTCGTATACATCCATACTGGTTCGGAAATGAGTGAAATCTGTCATACAGTCCTTGACCGCCACCTCAGAAAGTCCCAGCTCCTGATAGCAGCTTTTCAATTCATCCAGCGTCAGATAACCCACGCAGATATCATGGAAATCCAGCTGTTCCAGACTAATCTCCCGGATTTCTTTATTGTGAATCGAATAAAACATGTTGTCCCTCCCGTATGTCCGTACACATTTTTTTATTCTACTGCTTTTTTCTGTCCGCGTAAAGCAGTTTCTGTCTCCCTTCCGCTCTTTTGCCATATATCGGTCAGGAACAGCTCCCCCGACGGGCTGCATCCAGGACCTTCATAACCCGCAGGCTGTGTTCCAGCCGTCTGTCCAGCTCCGCCCGGTTTTTATTTACATAGTATTCGGTAAATGCTGTCAGCTCCTCCGCGAAAATGCTGTCCCGGCGGGCCAGCTCGTAATGTATCGGCTCCTGCTTATTTTCCTGATAACTGAACTCTTCAAACCGACCGGAATTGGAATGGCTGAACATGCAGCCCTTATCACCCTCGATATTCACCGACACAGGCGCGCCGCAGTCCTTGGCTGCCACACAGACACACTGGAACGTCGGATATTCCATAACCAGAATGCCTGACGTGTCCACGCCCTTCTCCATATTCGGATAGTAATGAACTGCCTTAGGCTCGCCAAACAAGCCCACCACAAAATGAATATTGTATACATTCAGGTCCATCAGCGCGCCGCCTGCCTTGGCCGCATCGAATACCGGCGCGATGTTTCCCTGCTTGAATGCCTCATAGCGACTGGAATACTGGGAGAAATTCAGCTGCACAATCTTCACATCGCCCAGACCCGGAAGCAGCTCCCGAACCTTTTCATAGTTGGCGTTGTACTGATTGGTAATGGCCTCAAAGAGAACCAGCCCCTTTGCCCGGGCCAGCTCTGCCAGTTTTTTCGCCTCTTCATAGGTCACCGTAAATGGTTTTTCCAGAATCACATGCTTCCCTGCCTCCAGGGCCTGCTTTGTGAAGCTGTAATGCAGGTGATTGGGCACCGGAAGGTACAATACATCAATCGACTGATCCGCTAACAGCTTCTCATAACTGTCATAGGCCACCGGAACCTGATACTTCTCACAGATCTCCTTCCGTTTTTCTTCTTTCCGCGCAAATAAAGCCCGCACTTCCATCTCCGGAATCAATTTTGCCGCCTCCAGGAACCAGGGCACCGTCATGCCTGCTCCTACAATACCAATCTGCATAAGTATTCCCTCCCGCATTTGTCTTATTTTTCGTCAATCATACGAGTATGTTGACTCTCTTTCGCTCATTATACCACGCCGCATTTATCCTGTCAGCCTAAAACAGGACACCGACCCCATTTTCCGGGGAATCGATGCCCTGTAAGTTTTTTACAGTATCAACTTACTGACGAAGCTCTGCCTTCAGACCCTCCAGGCCTTTCAGGATCCGCTTCATGGCTGCGGAAATATCACTCTCCTCCAGAGTCTTGTCCTTGCCGCGGAATACGATGGAGTAAGCCACAGACTTGTAGCCTTCCTTAATCTGGCTTCCCTCATAGATATCAAACAGCTTGAAGCTCTCTAAGTGGCTGCCGCCCTTCTGCTCAATGACCTCCTCAATCTGGCCTGCCAGCACATCCTTCGGGATGACCATGGAAATGTCACGGGTCACTGCCGGGAACTTGGCAATTCCCTCGTACTTGCGGTCAAAGGTGGCCATCTCAGTTACCACCGGCATATCCAGAACTGCCACATAAGCGCGCTCACCGATGCCGTAATTGTCAGCCACTACCGGATGGACCTCTCCCAGATAACCTACCAGCTTCTCATCATAGTAGATGTTTGCCTGGCGGCCCGGATGCAGATAATTCTTGCCTGCCTTCGGATCATAATGTACACGGTCACGCATACCTAATTTTTCAAAGAACTCCTCAACTACGCCCTTCATATTGTAGAAGTCGCCGTCACCGTACATACCCAGAGTGAACTGCATCCGCTCATCCGGAAGCTCGCTAAGCGGAAGCTCCTTTGCGATGTAGATGTTGCCCAGCTCGTAGAGGCGCACGTTCTTGTTTCTGCGGTTGTAGTTGGTCGCCAGGGATGTCAGCATGCCGTTCATGGATGTGGTACGCATGATGCTGAAGTCCTCGCCCAGCGGGTTGGAGATCTTAATCGCCTGACGCATGGGATCATCTGCTTCAAGCAGCAGCTTGTCAAATACCTTCGGACTCTCGAAGGAGTAGGTCATGCCCTGGGAGAAGCCACAGAACTCCGCGATATCTCTGGCCACAGCCTCCACCCGAAGCTTGAACGGAAGTTTACCGGTGGTCGCCTCTCCTCTCGGAAGAGTGGTCGGGATATTGTCATAACCGAAGAAGCGTGCAACCTCCTCTGCCACGTCAGCCAGACGGTGAATATCCTGACGGAAGGTGGGTGCTACGATCTCGTTGGTCTTCTCATCGTAATCCAGCTCGACCAGCTTCAGGTAATCCAGCATCTGATCCTTGGTCAGATCGGTTCCCAGCAAGGCGTTGATCTTGTCTGCGTCGAACTCCACTCTGGAAGGCTCGCTCTTACCATTGTATACGTCTACCATGCCGTCTACCACTTCACCGGCGCCAAGCTCCTCGATAAGCTGGCAGGCACGGTCGATGGCAGCCTGTGCATTATTCGGATCCAGTCCCTTTTCGAACTTACCGGAAGCATCTGTACGAAGACCGATACGCTTTGCGGAAAGACGGATATTTACGCCATCGAAGCAGGCTGCCTCAAAGAGCATGGTCTTTACATTATCGGTAATCATGGAATTCTCGCCGCCCATGATGCCTGCGATGCCGACAGCCTTCTCGCCGTCGCAGATCATCAGCACATTTTCATCCAGGGTACGCTCCTGGCCGTCCAGAGTAACGAATTTCTCGCCCTCCTCCGCCCGGCGCACCAGAATCTGATGACCGGCGATGGTATCCAGATCATAAGCGTGCATGGGCTGGCCATACTCTTCCATCACGTAGTTGGTAATATCGACGATGTTGTTAATCGGACGAATACCATTCACTGCCAGTCTGCGCTGCATCCACTTGGGTGACGGAGCCAGCTTGATATTCTTGACCACTCTCGCGCAGTAGCGGGAGCAGAGATCTGCATCCTTTACATCTACCTTAATATAGTCATTGACGTCTCCGCCGGAGCCCTTTACAGTTACCACAGGCGGTACGAATTTCTTACGGAAGGTAGCTGCCGCCTCACGGGCAATACCAATGACGCTGTAGCAGTCCACACGGTTGGAAGTAATCTCATACTCAAATACTACGTCGTCCAGGCCCAGTGCGTGGATAGCGCTCTCGCCTACCACTGCGTCGTCCGGGAAGATATAGATGCCGTACTCCGGAGCCTCCGGGTACATTTCCCGGGTCTGGCCCAGCTCCTCGATGGAGCACATCATACCGTTGGACTCCACGCCACGAAGCTTGCCCTTCTTAATCTTAATTCCGCCCGGGGTCATCTTGCCGTCATGTCCGCCGGCCACGCGTCCACCGTCCAGAACCACCGGAACCTTCTGCCCTTCTTTTACATTGGGAGCGCCGGTAACGATCTGAACAGGCTCTGCCTCTCCGATATTAACCTGGCACACCACCAGCTTATCCGCATCCGGGTGCTGCTCAATCTTCATAATCTGTCCGATGATGATATTTTCCAGGTCAGCGTCCAGCTTGGTGAAGCCCTCAACCTTGGTTCCGGAAAGTGTCATCGCATCGGTGTATTCCTGGGCCGTCACATCCAGATCGGGCACATATGCTTTAATCCATGATAAAGATGTATCCATTTT
>CAKROP010000210.1 GCA_934373375.1 uncultured Anaerosacchariphilus sp. | reverse complement strand
CAGGTTCGTGTGAATTTTGACGAGCTGGATGCTTACTTTGCAGAGAAATTCACATTCTAAATTTATTTCATATAGAACGAAACAGGAAAAATGCACCTTTGGCTAACGTCAGCCAGGGGTGCATTTTTCCTGTTTCTGACTATGAAAGACGGAGGTTCGGTCTACGATAACGTCCACCCCAGAGAAAGAGGCTGGCCGGGTCCGCTCCGGAACGTTAGCTGATTTTCCGTAGGGACGAGCAGGCTGGCAGCATCTGAAGGAGCCCCTGTCTGAGCCCGAAGGGCGAGTTGGGCGGTCAGATGCGAATAAGCCGCCTGCGAGGAGTAGGAAAATCTGCGTGTCCCCCGAGGGCTTTCTGTCTCTCCCCGGAGCTTGCAACCTTCCGTTCTATTGAGTGCATTTTCCAAAATTAAGCATTGACAAACAGCACCTCGGGGTATACAATAAAGCAAGTGATGCGGCACTTTAATACGTCAAAGCATCGTGGCGTCAAAGCGTTAGCGCCGCAAAATGGAGGATATACAGGAGGATTTACTATGAAAAAGTTACTTGCATTAGCACTGACAGGCGCAATGACCCTGTCCCTGGCAGCATGCGGAGGAAAGGCTGATACCACAACCGCAGACAACGCAGCAGCTGAGACCACAGAAACAACCGATACCGCAGACGCGGCTTCCACAGACGGACAGAGCTACACCGTAGGTATCTGCCAGCTGGTACAGCATGAGGCACTGGATGCAGCAACACAGGGCTTCAAGGACGCTATCGTAGAAGCACTTGGCGAAGACAATGTAACCTTCGAGGAGCAGAATGCATCCGGAGATTCCGCTACCTGCGCGACCATCATCAATCAGCTTGTATCTGACAATGTAGACCTGATTCTTGCAAATGCCACACCGGCTCTCCAGGCAGCAGCACAGGGAACCGATACCATCCCGGTACTGGGAACCGCTGTTACCGAGTATGGCGTAGCACTTGATATCGACAACTTCGACGGCCTGGTAGGAACCAACGTATCCGGAACTTCTGACCTGGCTCCGCTTGACCAGCAGGCAGCTATGCTGAACGAGCTGTTCCCGGATGCGAAGAACGTAGGACTTCTGTACTGCTCTGCTGAGGCAAACTCTCAGTACCAGGTAGACACCGTACAGGCAGCTCTGGAAGAGCTGGGCTATACCTGCAAGCAGTATTCCTTCTCTGATTCCAATGACCTTTCTTCTGTAGCAACTACAGCAGCAAGCGAGAGTGATGTCATCTACGTGCCGACTGACAATGCAGTAGCATCCAACACCGAGATCGTCCGCAACATCTGTGAGCCGGAGAAGGTTCCGGTAATCGCAGGTGAGGAAGGTATCTGTGCAGGATGTGGCGTGGCAACTCTTTCCCTCAGCTACTATGACCTGGGTGTAGCTACCGGTAAGATGGCAGTGAAGATTCTGACCGGCGAGGCAAACGTATCCGAGATGCCGATCGAGTACGCACCGGAGTTCACAAAGAAATACAATCCGGAGCTGGCAGAGGCTATGGGCGTAACCATCCCGGATGACTATGTAGCAATTGAGACAGCAGAGTAAGCTGTAACAGCGCATTTTACATGAATTTAAGAAGGCGGGTAAAAAGGACTTCCCTTTTTGCCCGCTTTTTGATATAATATTGAAAGCTTTACGCAATTTTGCGTAATTACAAGGCAGGAGGAAGTAAAAAGTGGATATTTTAAAGTTTTTGAATGCTCTGCCGGGACCCTGTGCCCAGGGACTGATCTGGGGTATTATGGCAATCGGCGTGTACATCACCTATAAGGTGCTGGATCTGGCAGATCTGACTGTGGACGGAACCATGGCTACCGGCGGCGCGGTCTGTATTATGATGATGCAGAGCGGTCACTCTGTATGGACGTCTCTGTTTGTGGCATTCCTGGCAGGCATGGTGGCAGGACTGGTAACCGGACTGTTCCATACGGCCATGGGAATCCCGGCGATTCTGGCCGGAATTCTGACACAGCTTGGTCTCTACTCCGTGAATCTTCGTATCATGGGAGAAAAGGCAAATCAGGCGCTGGCGTTCGGTAAATACGACCAGATTGTATCCCTGCGCTGGGTTAAGGGTGTTCCTTTCTATCAGAACACCAATTTCGTAGCGGGCATATTTGTACTGGTTATCATTGCGATTCTCTACTGGTTTTTCGGAACCGAGCTTGGCTGCTCCATCCGTGCGACCGGTAACAATGAGAACATGTCCAGAGCCCAGGGTATCAACACCAACACCAGCAAAATGCTCGGTCTGATGATCTCCAACGGCATCGTGGCACTGTCCAGCGGACTGTACGCTCAGTACAACGGCTTCGCGGACGTCAACGCAGGCCGCGGCGCCATCGTCATCGGACTGGCAGCCGTTATCATCGGAAATGTGATCTTCGGCAAAATCAGCCGCAACTTCGGCTTTAAGCTGTTTACGGTAGTGCTTGGCGCTATCATTTACTGGATTGTATACCAGCTGGTTATTATGGCGGGCTTAAACGCCAACGACATGAAGCTGATCTCCGCTCTGGTCGTAGCTGTTTTCCTGGCTATTCCGTACCTGAAGGGCAAATATTTTGCAAAACCGGTAAAAAAGGGAGGTGCGGCAAATGCTTAGAGTAGAAAATGTATGGAAGACCTTTAACGCAGGCACCGTAAATGAGAAAACCGCGCTGTCAGGCCTGAACCTGCATCTGAACGAGGGCGATTTTGTTACCGTTATCGGTGGCAACGGAGCCGGAAAATCCACCATGCTGAACGCAGTGGCAGGCGTATGGCCGGTAGATGAAGGAAAGATTTTCATCGACAGCGTAGATGTGACAAAGCTGCCGGAGCATAAGCGCGCGGCTTATCTGGGACGTGTATTTCAGGATCCCATGACCGGAACCGCAGCAGGCATGCAAATCGAGGAAAATCTGGCGCTGGCTGCCAGAAGAGGAGCAAAGCGTTTCTTAAAGCCTGGTATTACCCAGAAGGAGCGGGAGTATTATAAAGAGCGTCTGGCAAGTCTGGGTCTGGGTCTCGAGGATCGCCTGACCAGTAAAGTGGGCCTTCTGTCCGGCGGACAGAGACAGGCGCTGACCCTTCTGATGGCTACATTGAAGAAACCGCGTCTGCTGCTTCTAGATGAGCATACAGCAGCCCTGGATCCGAAAACCGCGGCCAAGGTACTGGACGCCACCGACCGCATCGTTGGCGAGGATCAGCTGACCACCCTGATGATCACCCACAATATGAAGGACGCCATCGTACACGGCAACCGTCTGATCATGATGTACGAGGGCCATATCATATACGATGTGGCGGGCGAGGAGAAGAAAAACCTGAAAGTATCCGACCTGCTGGCCAAATTCGAGGAAGTCAGCGGCGGAGAGTTTGCCAACGACCGGATGATGCTGACCAATTAGGGGGTAAAATCGGAGTAAGATTCCCTGTTTAAAAGGTTGACAACGGGTGTCGAACTTGGTAGAATCAATAGAAAGCTTTGACTGCGCGGACAGGACAACTGTCCGCGCAGTGAACACTTAAAAGGGAAGGGAAAACTATGAAACGAGTTGTATTTTCTATTCTGGTCGATAATACCTCCGGCGTGTTAAGCCGTATCGCAGGCCTGTTCAGCCGCCGTGGTTACAATATCGACAGTTTGACGGTTGGTGTAACCGCCGATCCCCGTTATTCCCGAGCTACCGTAGTAGCCAAGGGCGACGAGATTATTATGCAGCAGATTGAGAATCAGCTGAATAAGCTGGTAGACGTGATTGATATCAAGCGCCTGGAGCCCGAGACTTCTATCTGCCGCGAGCTGATTATGATTAAGCTGAAGGTCAGTGAAGAGAACCGTCAGTCCCTGATCGCCGTAGCGAATATTTTCCGTGCGAAGATTGTGGATGTGGCGAAAGAATCTCTGGTCATCGAGCTGACCGGTAATCAGTCTAAGATTGAGGCATTTATTGATCTCTTAAGCGGATATGAGATTCTGGAGCTGGCGAGAACCGGTATTACCGGCCTGTCCAGAGGTACCTTCGATGTGAAGATGTATGACGAGGACGGCAAACTGATGGATTACGATTTCAGCTAATCCGACAGTACTTATGTTACGATACTTCAGGTGACTACATTACCGGCTGCGGGCCGGATGCCGCCGCCTCAAGCATAAATTATTTACACAAAGTAAAATGGAGGAATGAAAAAATGGCAAAGATCTATTATCAGGAAGACTGCAATCTGTCTCTGCTGGATGGAAAGACCATCGCAGTAATCGGATACGGCAGCCAGGGACATGCACAGGCACTGAACGCGAAGGAGTCCGGATGCCATGTCATTATCGGTCTTTATGAGGGAAGCAAATCCTGGAAGAGAGCTGAGGAGCAGGGATTTGAGGTTTATACAGCAGCAGAGGCTGCAAAGCGCGCAGACATTATCATGATCCTGATCAACGATGAGCTGCAGGCAGCTATGTATAAGAAGGATATCGAGCCGAACCTGGA
>CAKROP010000209.1 GCA_934373375.1 uncultured Anaerosacchariphilus sp. | reverse complement strand
GAAGATCGGTATCAATACCCAGTCCGTTTAAGAGAGTAGCGGCGTCAGACTCAGCCTCCCAGCCGTCCATGTCCGCAAATTCAGCCTCCAGCTCGCTGGCGCGGATACCGTCCTCATCGGTAAAATCCTCTTTTGCGTAGATAGCCTCTTTCTCCTTCATAATCTCGTAGAGACGGGCATTTCCCATGATAACGGTGTCCAGAACCGGATACTCGTCATACTGGAAATGATCCTGCTTCAGGAAGGAGAGACGCTGTCCCGGGGTAATGACGATTTCGCCATTGGTGGAATCCAGCTCGCCGGACAGAATCTTCAGGAAGGTAGACTTTCCTGCGCCGTTGGCTCCGATGAGGCCGTAGCAGTTGCCCTCGGTAAATTTGATATTGACATCCTCAAATAAGGCTTTCTTTCCTATTCTAAGTGTTACGTTATTTGCACTAATCATGTTTTGCTCCTTATGACTTGGTAAATACGGTGTGTTACATAGCTTATTATCCCGCAGCCTTTTATCTGCGGGCATACATATCTATTTTACAGAAAAATATAGAATTTGCAAGTCCTTTCCGTTGCAATTTTCCTGAATTTTCAAAGTTTCAGAAGGAAAAAGGGATTTTCCGTCGGTCAGACTTGAGCAGTCAAAGAAAAGACAGTATAATATAGGAAATAACAGCGCGAAAGCACAGAAGAAGGGAGCAGCATATGAGACAGACATTCACACTGGCAAACGGCGTGGAAATCCCGGCGGTAGGCTTCGGCACCTACAAGGCCGCCGACAACAACGACGAGGCCATTATCAGCGAGGCTATCCGGCAGGGCTACCGTCACCTGGATACGGCCACCTTTTATTTTAATGAGGAAGCAGTAGGAAAAGCAGTCCGGGAAAGCGGCGTTCCCCGGGAAGAATTTTTCCTGACCTCGAAGGTCTGGAGAGACCGCCTCGGCTACGATTCAACCCTGCGGGAGTTTGAAGAGTCCTGTAAAAAACTGGGTACCAACTATCTGGATCTGTATCTGATTCACTGGCCGAGACCCAACGACCTGACAGCCGAGTGGAGGGATCTGGATGTGGAAACCTGGAAAGCTCTGGAGGATCTCTATAAGTCGAAAAAGGTGCGGGCCATCGGCGTCAGCAATTTCCTGCCCCACCATCTGAACAACCTGCTGGAGCGGACCAGTATCATTCCTATGGTGAATCAGCTGGAGTTTCATCCGGGATATATGCAGAAGGCCGCGGTGGATTTCAGCCAGCGCCTGGGCATCCAGGTGGAGGCCTGGAGCCCCATCGGACGGGCCAGAGTACTTGGGGAGCCGCTGCTTCAGGAGCTTGCGGAGAAATACCAGGTGTCCGCAGCGCAGCTTTGTATCCGGTTCGCCCTTCAGTGCGGCGTACTGCCCTTGCCCAAATCCTCTTCCGGCGAGCGGATGCGCCAGAACCTGGACGTCTTTGGCTTTAACATCGAGGACGATGATATGCATCAGCTGATGACGCTGCCCCAGCTTGGCTGGTCCGGGGAGCATCCGGATCGGGAGCGGGTGAAGGTATAACGAATTATCAGATAAATATGTCTGAATTATTATGATTATTATGCAAAAATGACGATTATAAACAATTTCTAAAATATTAGCACTCCTACTTGACGAGTGCTAACGATGGTGCTATAACAGAATCAGAGCAAGGGAGAAGAAAGAAAATAAGAAAAAGCCCTTGCGGAACCTCCAGCAGAACTGAAGGGAAGATTAGGAGGAATAATTTATGTTAGTACCGAGTATTTTTGGAGAAAGTTTATTAGATGATTTTGTAAATGATTTTGCATTTCCGTATGCGCCTGCAAAGAAGGTTTATGGCAAAGAGGCAGCGCCTCTGATGCGCACCGATGTGAAGGAGACCAAGACAGGTTACGAGCTTGAGATTGAGCTTCCGGGCGTAAAGAAAGAGGATGTGAAGGCTGAACTGAAGGATGGCTACATGACTATCACTGCTTCCACCGACAGCAGGAAGGAGGAAAAACAGGACGGTA
This sequence comes from uncultured Anaerosacchariphilus sp., assembly GCA_934373375.1. Classification (GTDB taxonomy): domain Bacteria; phylum Bacillota; class Clostridia; order Lachnospirales; family Lachnospiraceae; genus Laedolimicola. The sequence goes on along the minus strand of CAKROP010000209.1, from coordinate 2,544 downwards.
AGTATATCCGTAAGGAGCGCTACAGCGGAACCACCAGTCGGAGCTTCTATGTGGGTGAGGATATCACTCAAGAGGATATCAAGGCGAAGTTTGAAAACGGTATGCTGAAGATTCTGGTTCCGAAGAAGGAAGAGCAGCCGAAGGTAGAAAAGAAGAGCTATATCGACATCGAAGGCTAAGGAAAAGCCTTCGCGGTAAGCAAAAGATAACAGGGGATGCGGCGTGGCTGCATCCCCGTTTTGCAGAAATTGATTTTGGCAGGCAGGAGGTGAGCGTGCAATATGAAACGGGATTATTACGATGTGCTTGGCATCGGAAAGCAGGCGGACGAGAAAGAGATTAAGCGTGCTTACCGAAAACTGGCAAAAAAGTACCATCCGGACACGAATCCGGGGGACAAGGTGGCCGAGCAGAAGTTTAAAGAGGTCACAGAGGCCTACAATGTGCTCAGTGATAAAGAAAAGAAGAAACTATATGATCAGTTCGGCTTTGCGGCCTTCGACGAGGCAGGCAACGCCCGGGCAGACGCAGGAAGCGGTTTCTACGGAGGAGCGGGCGGCCAGGGCTTTGGCGGTCAGGGAGGCTTCCGTAGCGGCAGCTTCCACACCGGCGACGGCAGCGGCTATCAGGAGTTCCATTTCGAGGGCGGCAATATGGACGATATGTTCGGCGATATCTTCGGAAATATATTCCATGGCGGCGCAGGCTCCGGTAGAAGTGGCAGTTTCCACAGCAGCGGATTCACAGGCGGCGCGGGTGGTGCCGGCTTTGGCGGCTTCGGCGGCCAGTCCGGATATGGACATCAGGCGTCCTACAAGGGCGAGGATTTACACGCGGACATTACGGTGGGCTTCGACGAAGCGGCCTTTGGCTGCGATAAAATGCTTCACATTCAGACGGCAGACGGCACCGGCGGCGTACAGTCCTTAAGCGTGCATATTCCGGCGGGCATCGACGATGGAAAGAGTGTGCGGCTCCGTGGAAAAGGCCATCCGGGCTTCGGAGGCGGCGAAAACGGCGATTTGCTGCTGAAGGTACACATTGCGCCGAAAGCAGGCTACGAGCGGAAGGGCATGGACGTGTACACCACAGCCAATATTCCATTTACCACAGCGGTCTTCGGCGGTGAAGCCAGCTTCCCGACCCTCTACGGCAACGTGGTCTGCAAGGTTCCCGCAGGCACCCAGTCCGGCAAGAAGATCCGGCTCCGGGGAAAAGGCATCGTCTCCATGAAGAACCCGAAGGTTCACGGCGACCAGTATGTGACCATCCAGATTCAGGTTCCCACCACATTGACGGCAGAGCAGCGGCAGAAGCTGCATGAGTTTGAAAATGCCATGAAGCAGGGCGGCAGAAGCGCTGCATAAGATAGAAAGCAAAGGGCAGAGCCTTCGGAACGGAAATGTTCCGGGGGCTTTGTTTTTTCTGGACGGAATTTCTGAAAGAGCAGGTATTTTGTTTGCATTGTAAACTTGAAAAATAAAATCTGTTGACAATCTGTACTTTTTCTTGCAAAAGCCCTGTTCTTATTATAAAATAAAAAGCAGTGCCATGGCCGGATATGCAGCCGGGCACTGATAACAGAAAGTAAAAACAGAATTCAGAAAATGCGAAACTCCGAAAGGAAAGTGATTTTTCGATGGATTTTGCAGGACGGGTTATAAACATGGATAAAAAAGAAACGATGATCAAAGCCAAGGATTTGGTTTATGAATACAGGAAATACGATGAGGAAGGCCGTGAACGGGAGCTGATCAAGGCCGTGAACGGCGTGAATTTCCAGATTGAAAAGGGTGATTTCGTGGCTATCCTGGGACATAACGGTTCCGGAAAGTCCACATTGGCAAAACATATCAATGCCCTGCTTGTGCCAAGCGAGGGAACTCTCTGGGTGGATGGCATTGACACAAAGGAAGAGGAGCGTGTCTGGGATGTGCGCCAGAGCGCCGGTATGGTATTCCAGAATCCGGATAACCAGATTATCGGAACCATAGTGGAAGAGGACGTGGGATTTGGTCCGGAGAATATGGGCGTCCCCACGAAAGAAATCTGGGAGCGGGTGGAAGAGAGTCTGAAAGCAGTGAATATGCTCAAATACCGCCATCATTCCCCGAACAAATTATCCGGAGGTCAGAAGCAGCGGGTGGCCATCGCAGGCGTGGTAGCCATGCACCCGGAGTGTATCGTGCTGGACGAGCCTACGGCCATGTTGGATCCCAACGGCCGGAAAGAAGTCATCCGGACAGTCCGGGCGTTGAATCAGGTGGAAGATATTACGGTTATTCTGATTACCCATTATATGGAAGAAGTTATTTACGCGGACAAAGTCATTGTCATGGACGACGGAAAAATCGTCATGACCGGAACGCCCCGGGAGATTTTCTCCCAGGTGGAGACCCTGAAGTCCTACCGTCTGGACGTACCCCAGGCCACGCAGCTGGCGTGGGAGCTGAAGAAGGCGGGTCTTGATCTGCCTGACGGAATCCTGACAAGAGAGGAATTGGTGGAAGCCTTATGTCACTTAAATTAGAGCATGTACAATAT
>CAKROP010000208.1 GCA_934373375.1 uncultured Anaerosacchariphilus sp. | reverse complement strand
GTATAGCGTCTGACGGGCGGCATGCCCCAAATGGTCTTCGAATATATCCTGAAAAAGCACAACCTTGACCCATCCACCGATATGAATATCGATCAGAGTATCGATTTCGGCTCCACCGCCGCAGCCTTTTCCGGCGGACAGGGAGATTTTACGGTAGAATTTGAACCTGGTGCCTCTACGCTGGAGAAGGAAGGAAAGGGCTATGTGGTGGCTTCCCTGGGCGTGGATTCCGGCTATGTACCCTACACGGCCTACAGCGTGAAGCAGAGCTATCTGAACGCCCATCCAGAAATTATCCAGGGCTTTACCAATGCGCTTCAGAAGGGTATGGACTACGTACAGAGCCATACCCCGGCGGAGATTGCAAAGGTCATCGCACCCCAGTTTGCGGAGACGGATCTGGAAGATATTACCACCATCGTAACCCGCTATTATGAGCAGGATACTTGGAAGAATAACCTGATTTTCGAGAAAAAGAGCTTTGAGCTTCTGCAGGATATTCTGGCAGAGGCGGGTGAGTTGAGTGAACGTGTGCCCTACGAGAAACTGGTGACCACAGAATATGCGGAAAAAGCAGCAGGAAAATAGAAAATAAAACGAACCGGCATGCCGACCTGGAAAGGCCAACATGCCGGTTTACATAAGGTGAACAGAAAAACGACATTACTCTTTCCGGATCGTATATTCATCACATACCGTCCAGTTGTCCACCCGGTAAGTCTGAAAATGCAGTTCCTGTTCGGTGATATCAAATCGCATGGCAACCGGAAAGTGCTCTTTTTCCACGAAAACTACCCGAATATCCGGATCCGGCTCATGGTACAGACAGCCGCTGGATGTACCGCAGGTCACATAGAGCGTACCTTCCGGATTCACCACAGTGCTGCCGGGTTCGTAATCGTAATCATTGTAAGACTCACAGTCCCGGTTCATAAAGGCTGCCCGGGAATAAATGTGATCGTGCGCGCTGAGCACCAGGTCGATATCATTGTCGGCGGCAATGCGGGCCAGATATTCCTTTGTATTGGTATGGCTGTCCTGAGCAGAATAGGGAGAATAGTGCTGCACCAGAATTTTCCAGCGGACATCCGGATGCTCTGCCGTTACCTGGGCTGCAAATTGTTCGTGGACAGCCTCCCCCTGGCTGGTATTGCTGTTCAGAACGAGGAAGAGAACGTTATTTCGGATAAAATAGTAATCCCCATCCTGGTCATACTGACTTTGTCCAAGAGAAGAACGGTTGGGGACATTGAAGTGTTCATAGAAATACTGGCCGCCGGGGTGACCGTTTTCTTCCAGAGAGTAATCATTGGGTACATCATGGTTTCCCACTACTGGAGCCAGCGCAATTCGGTAGAGCGGAAGATGCTCCAGATAGAGTCGATAATGTTCTTCGCTTCCGAAATCAGCCACCTGATCTCCAAGATGAAAGAGAAAATTTGCGTCCGGCACATAGGAAATAATGCGGTTCAGGACACTGTCCCAACGTTCAGCGGTAACAGATGCGTCCTCCATATCAGACTGCCCAATCTGAGCGTCTGCGGTGACAAGAAAAGTTAGCTTATCCGGATTGTCCGTCGGAGCGTGATAGGAATAAACCGGAGACCAGCCGTCGTCATTGCCCACCTGATAAGTATAGGAGGCGGAGGCGTTGATGCCGGTTATGGAAGCTTTGTTTACATAATATCCGGAAACAGTCGTAGAGGCAGAGGTCCGGGCTTCAAAAGTCTGCATTTCACCGGAGGAATTGGTCCATTTTATCATTCCGGCAGAAGCACTGGGGGAAAGCCAGTTAAAACGAAGTTCGTCTGATGAAGCACCGATTTCCAGAGAAAGATCCCGGATAGAGGTAGTGTTCAATAGTGGCGCGCTTTCGTAATCCGGCAGAAAAGCAGCCAGCTGTTCTTCCGGAGTTAAAACAGTGTTTTCAGGAACAGTCGTATCATCCGTATTCGATTCTTCTGAGCCATCAGGCGTTTCCGAGGGGGAAGCCTCAATGTGTTCCTCGAGCGGGGTGGAATTTGCAGAAGTCTCGTCTGAAACTGTCTTTGTGTCTTTGATCAGCCGAAAAACGGCCAGAATGATTAAAAGGAACAGAACTACGCCGGTAATCAGAACGCCTGGTGGAAGCTGCTTCTTTTTTCTTGCCATAAATAAACCCTCCTTCTTTGTATAGATATTCAGTATAACATAAAAAACCGTGTAAAATAATTAAGGTTTTATAAAATCCAAGGATCTTCTGGACTTTAAAATTTTACTGTGCTAAAATAAATACATTAAGGACAAAACAAAGAAAGGGAATGTCATGAACAAGAAAATTAGAACGGAAGCCGTTGATTTTCTGTTTGACGCGATTTTGAGTCTTCAGAATAAGGAAGAGTGCTATACATTTTTCGAGGATGTATGCACGATCAATGAATTACTTTCTCTTTCACAGCGCTTCGAGGTCGCGAAGATGCTGCGGGAGCAGAAGACCTATCTGGAGATAGCTGAGAAGACGGGAGCTTCCACAGCAACCATCAGTCGTGTGAACCGTTCACTGAATTACGGTGAGGATGGATACGACATGGTATTTGAGCGTCTCGAGAAAAAAGAAAAATAAAGGGAGCGAAAGATGAAGATTTCAACAAAGGGGCGCTATGCGCTCCGTTTTATGCTGGATCTGGCTGCCCATGGCGAAGGCCGCTACGTGCCGCTGAAGGAGATATCGGCGCGACAGGGGATTTCCTTAAAATACCTGGAACAGATAGTATCTCAGTTTGGAAAACTGGGGCTTCTGGAAAGTGTCCGTGGACCGCAGGGGGGCTATCGTCTGGCAAAACTGCCAAAGGATTATACAGTGGGTGAGATCCTGCGGTATGCGGAAGGCGAGCTGGCTCCGGTGGCCTGCCTGGAGCAGGAGGTCAATACCTGCCCCCGCCAGACTGAATGTGCGACTCTGCCGTTCTGGCAAGGGCTTTACAAGGTGATTACCGAATATGTGGACAGTGTGACCCTGGAAGATCTGTTGGAGCAGCAACGGGAACGGTCCGGCAGCGAATTTTACATCTGAGAAAATAGCGGAGAACAGGAAAACCCGGCGACTGCCGGGTTTTCCTTATGTTCCGTATTAATTCAAGGCTTTTTTCAGTTCCCGGATAAACTCCGGCGTTGTACCGCAGCATCCGCCGAGAATGGACGCGCCTGCCGCTTTGAGTTTCAGCATGCTCTTAGCGAACTCTTCCGGTTCCATGCTGTAGACAGCTTCACCGGTTTCAGGAGAAATGGTGGGCATGCCCGCGTTGGGTTTTGCGATAACCGGAATGGATACCCGCTGCCGGATGCCTGCGATCACAGATTCCAGCTGATCCGGGCCGGTGGAGCAGTTGCAGCCTACCGCGAAGGCGCCCATGGCTTCCAGTTCTTCCACGGCGTCAAATATATTTCCGCCGAAGAACAGGCTGCCGTCCGCTTCCATGGTCAGGGTACAGAAGACGGGCAGGTCGCAGACGGACTGAGCAGCGTCCAGGATAACCAGTGTTTCATTGGAGGCCAGCATGGTTTCGGCCACCAAAAGATCCACGCCGGCATCTGCCAGACAGGAAATCTGCTTCTTATAGGATTCATATAAATCTTCATATTTCATGGGGCCCAGCGGTTCCATGAGCTTACCGGTGGTAGTCAGATCTCCGGCTACCAGAACCTGATCGCCGACGGCTTTCCGGGACAGGCCCACCAGGGTATGGTTCAGCCGTTCCGTCTCGGCTGCCAGTCCGTGGGCGGCGAGGCTGAGGGGATTGGCCATAAAAGTGGGGGCGTAGACGATGTCGGAGCCTGCCTCCGCATAGGCTTTCTGTAGTTCTATAATTGCGTCCGGATGCTCAGCTACCCATTGTTCGGTGCAGATACCCTTTGGCATACCGGCCTTCATCAGGTTGGAGCCTGTGGCTCCGTCCAGAATCAGCGTTCCATTTCCAAGGCGTTTTGTCAGCTCTTCTTTTGTCATCATGTGCCTCCTTTTATCCGGATACTGCCTGAAGCAGCATATTTAGGTTACTATTCACTACGTTCACAGTAACATATTTAGCTTTATGATAGTGGAAATCGGGCTGTCCGTCAAGAAACTTTGGAGAAAATAGTGAGATAGGGGAAATCGGTACTTGCATGGGAAAATTCCCCGTGCTATACTGTAACACGCAGGTAAAGCAGGTGTTCGCGGCTGGCAGGCCGAAAGGTGCCAGGTGAGGAAAGTCCGGGCTCCACAGGGCAGGACGCCGGATAACGTCCGGCGGAGGCAACTCCAGGGACAGTGCAACAGAAATGAACCGCGGCTGCGTTTGCAGACGTAAGGGTGGAAAGGCAGTGTAAGAGACTACCGTCCGTCTGGTAACAGGCGGAGCCATGTAAACCCCGTCCGGAGCAAGACCGAAACGAGACATAACCCGGCCCGGGTGTCTCAGGTGGGTCGCTTGAGCCTGTCGGCGACGGCAGGACTAGATAGATGAACATCCAATGACATAACCCGGCTTATCGCTTTGCCTTGACGAAAAACGGTCGGCTGGTCGGAAAAAATTTTCCACGCTCGGGGACAGA
>CAKROP010000207.1 GCA_934373375.1 uncultured Anaerosacchariphilus sp. | reverse complement strand
CCTCTACTTCGCCCTGCTGGCTCTCATCTCCCTGGCCGCCCACCAGGGCTTTGGCGCCGAGCCCTCCGGCCTCGTCACCACGCTCCTGCTCTGCACCGCCGGCGGCACCTTAGGCGGCATGCTCTCATAAACATAGAACTTCATCCCAGACAGGAGAATCCGGTTCTCTCTCTGGAACGTTAGCTGATTTTTCGTAGCGACGAGCAGGCTGGCAGCATCTGAAGGAGGCCCTGTTTGAGGGCGAAGCCCGAGTTGGCCGGTCAGATGCGAATAAGCCGCCTGCGAGGAGTAGAAAAATCTGCGTGTTCCAGAGAGAGAACCGGATTCTCCTGTCTGAACATAACCTAAATTTTACTCACATCTACACCGAAACGTGGCGCACTCCGTATCCTTACAGTCGCAGGCCGCCCCACCCGCGATACCGATATGCCTGGCCGTGCATCTGCAGTCCTCATTAAAGGTGCAGTCACATGCCTTGCAGACCACCTCCGTATTCTTGGTGGGAATCTCCACGCCGCTCTGTGCCGCGCCTATGGTCCGCTCCCGGAAGCTCTCGCAGCAGGTCTCGCGGGAATGCTTCGCGTGAGCGCCCGCCACCTCGATATTGTCCTTGCAGCAGCACTGCTCCTTATTGTAGAGACAGCTTCCTACCGTACAATCCAGTCTTGTCATCGTACCCTTACCTCCTGTTAAAAACTATGAGAGGCGCGGACAGCCACCGCCATCCGCGCCTTTGTCTGTAAGAGTAGTATGTGTCATTTCCCCGCCACTATACGTTCCATTTTTTTACTGCATTTTCACTTTAGCCGGAAGTCTGCCCTTCCGCTCCAGCCATCCACGCAGCCGGATAGAGGCTTCGGAAAGTCCCGCAGCCGCCATCGGCAGCATCAGCACGAAATAGGGCAGAATATACCGTCCCTTCGCTTCCCAGATCATATGGAACAGAAAACCGCCGAACACGGTAATCACAAGTATCAGCCTGGATAAATCCTTTTTCTTCCAGAATGTATACAGAATCCACAGGAAGCACCCGCCGTAAATCAGGCTCTGATACTGATTCATAAACCAGGTTATCACCCTGTGCGGAACCCCTTCGTACAGCTTCTGCGCCGCCGCGCTTCGGTGATCATTATCCATGTGGGTCATGGCAAAGCATTCATAAGTGGGATCGTTCCACTGGCTTGCAAATTTTTCCGCATAAAACCACAACGCGTACCTGGGATGATGCAGGAACTCCTTCGCTGAATTCTTGATATCCTGAACCGCCATAGCCTGAGCGGCCTCGTTATCAAAGTCCGACGCTCCCCAGTAATTGTGCAGGATATAACCGTTGGACCAGCCCGGAGCCCCTTCCCCCTTCTGCATCCCCATGGCCACCCACAGAAGCTTGGGCGCGCCCGCGTTCAGTTCCACGCCGGAGCGCTGCTCGTACATGGTCTGCACTGCGTTTTTCGCTCCCAGATATACCGCCGCCAGCAAAAGAACCGACAGCAGCAGCTTCCATTTCCGTTCGCCAAGGGCTGTCACCAGCAGTACCAGAACCAGGGCAATCAGCAAAATCAGACAGTTGTTCCGGACCAGGCACGCTGCCGCGCAGCTAAGCGCGCAGCCAATCATCCACCATGCCTGCTCCCGCTTCCGGTATTCCAGAAAAAGCCAGATCGTCAGCATCGACAGCATGATCGACAGCATTTCCCCGTACACGAAGGTCGTATAAAACAACAGCGGGAAACAGGCCGCGCTCAGGAACAGCTCATAAATCCAGGCCCGTTTTTCCCCGGTCAGGCAGCGGGTAACGCGGTAGCCAAAGTACAGCGTAAGCGCCGCGCACAGACAATTCAGATACTCAAAGGCCATATAATTGCCATTTCCAAACAGCCGGAATACGACCTCCATAACCGCCGTCAGCCCTACCTGATGGGGATAAATATAAAGATACTTCTCATAGGAATCGATGGTGAGCATCTCGAAGTTCCCGTTTCGAAACTGCTCCGCAGCCGTACAGATGGACGCCTGATCCCCTGCCGGAACCACATCGGCGGCGCCGACCCACCAGACGCCAAGTAAAAGCGCATAGCAAAATACCGCCCCGGCCAGAATCCGGACGCGTCGTTCCTGACGCTCCTCCTCCCGAAGCATCCATTCAGAAATCCGGTACATAACAAAGGTCAGGCACCCGCAAATCAGCAGCACCAGCGGAAAAATATCCCCTGTCGTGCGGGGAATTTCCTCATATCTCAGCGCAAACTGAGAGGTCAGGAACAGACTGAAGCCTGTCAGTACCCCAAACAACCCCAGCCCCAGTACGGAAACCGTCCTATCTGCCGCCTTTCGCAGTCTCATCTTTCGTCCTCCATTTTCCGATTGCTCCGCCAAGCTCCATAAGCCCCGCCGCGGCCATCGGAATCATCATGATAAAATACGGGAGTACATAGCGGGATTTGGCCTCCCAGAGCTCATGGAACAGCACGCCGCCTATCACCGCGATCAGAAGTACATACCATTCCAGCTCCCGCTTTTCTTTTCGTCTGTATACCAACAGAAACAGCACCGCTCCGTAAATCACAAGCTGATAGCAGTCCATAAACTTCTCCAGTACAGACTTCGGCGTTCCTGTATAGAGGCTTTCGCCCAGATCACTTCGTCCCTGATCCGCCGCGTAGGTCATGATAAAACAGCCATAGGTTGGATCATTCCACTGACTGGTAAATTTTCTGGAGTAGAAATCCGCCGCATAAAACGGATCTTTCAGAAGCACCTTCACCCTTGCCTTGATCTCGGCAATTCCAAGCGCTTTCGCCGTGGGGCCGTCGTACAGACAGGTATCCTGATAAATGTAAATGGAATATCCGTTATACCAGCCCGCTTCCAGATCGCCCTCCTGCATGCCCATGGCAATCCAGAGTACGGACGGCATTCCTTCATTGATCACCGTTCCGGATTTGGCCTCATAGTACTGATAGATCGCTTTTCTTCCTGCAAAAGCTCCCACACCCAGCAATAGAATGCACAGCAGATACATCCATTTTTTTCCTGTTATGGCTTTCACGCCCAGCACGCAGCAGACCGCAATCAGGACAATCAGGCTGTTGCTGCGCAGCGCCACCGCTGCCGCTGCCGCCAGAACCATCCACAGAACCGCGGACTTTTTCTCTGTTTTTAACAGTCTGAGCGTCTGCCACAGCACAAGCATGGACAGGAAAATGGAGAGCACATCCCCGTAGATATACGCGCTGAAAATCAGAAGCGGAAAGCAGCACGCCATCAGCAGAAGGTAGCACGCTTCCACTCTTCTTCTGTCAAATAAAAGGCTCACAATCCGATAGCCTGCATAGACTGTTCCCAGGATCGCAAGCACATTTCCCAGCTGGAGAGCCGTATAGTTATGCAGTCCGAAGAGCCGGAAATTCAGTTCCTCCCAGGCTGTCAGTCCCACCTGGAACGGATAGTAATACAGATATTTGCCATATTCCAGACGGCCATAATTGCCCTGCGCAAAGCGCTCGGCGCTGGTGGCTACCATATACTGATCGGCCACCGGCGTGCTGGCTGCCAGAATCACCCAGGCTGCTCCAAAAACCAGGCACCAGATCAGTACGCCCAGCAACAAGAGCCTTACCTGTCTTTTTCCCCGTACCGCGTCTTCTGAAACGCAGCAGGCAATCCGATAAATCACCCAGCCCAACAGCGCCGCTCCCAGAAAGGTCAGCGGAAACCAGGCTATTTTCACATAAGGCTTCTCAATGGAATAATCTGCGGCAAAGTACCGGGTAAAAATCAGACTCGTAACCGTCAAAACCAGGAAAATCAGAGTGCTTAAAAACCAGACAGCCTTACAGGACAGACCTTCCATCGTCCACCGTCTCTCATGCTTCATGAATGTTTTCCCCCGCTTTTTCCTTCTTCAATGCTTTCTCCGTAAGTCCGGCTAACCCTTCCGCAGCCGCCGGAAGCAGCAGCACAAAATAGAACAGACCATATCGTCCCTTGACCTCCCAGGCCAGATGGAACAGATAACCGCCCAGCAGGATCAGCACCGGCAGACACGCTTCGATCCGGTATCTCCGTTTCCATGCCAGTACTGCAAAGGTACAGGCTCCCAGGAAAATCAGCGACTGATAACCGTTCATCCAGAATTCCAGCCGCGGAGTATCCTGACTTCCGGCGCTCACCTCACAGCCGTAGCTGGCGTCATTCCACTGGCTCACGAATTTATGGCCGAAGAAGGACACTGCCGCCTTCGGATGCTCCGCAAACCCCTTCACGGAAAATGCGATGGCTTCCTTCGCAATGGCGTCGGCCTCCTCCGGGTTATAACCTGCCTGTTCCTTATAGATCTTATCCGGATACTCGTTCCACCAGCCCGCGGTCATGCCCTCACCCTGGAGTCCCATGGCCACCCAGAGCGTCTTCGGCATGCCCTGGTCGAGGGGCCAGCCGCTCCGGTGCTCGTAAAGCTTCGTCATGGCAGGCTGAGCCAGTAGAAGTACCGCCAGGAACGGGATCATACACACCGCCAGCTTCTTCCGGTGCTCCGCAACGGCTTTTATCAGCGCCGTAAGTATGATAGCCACCGC
>CAKROP010000206.1 GCA_934373375.1 uncultured Anaerosacchariphilus sp. | reverse complement strand
TCCGATATGATGGACGGGCGTGTGGCGGCTATCCGTTCTATCCTGGACAGTAATGGCTATGTGGAAACACCGATTATGTCCTACGCGGTGAAGTACGCGTCTGCGTTTTACGGACCTTTCCGCGATGCGGCAGGCAGTGCTCCGGCCTTTGGCGACCGGAAGTCCTATCAGATGGATTACCATAACCGCCGGGAGGGTGTGAAGGAAGCTCTGCTGGATGTGGAAGAGGGCGCAGATATCATCATGGTAAAACCTGCCATGAGTTATCTGGATGTGATCGCCGAGGTAAAGGAAAATATCGTTCTTCCGGTGGCAGCCTACAGTGTCAGCGGCGAGTACGCTATGATTAAGGCAGGCGCGTCCCTGGGCTACATTGACGAAGCGTCCATTATCTGTGAGACAGCGGCAAGCGCTTACCGGGCAGGTGTAGATCTGTACCTGACCTATTTCGCAAAAGAGATTGCAGGCTTTATGGATGAAGGGAGAATTGGCTAATGGGCAGATCAGAAGCGCTTTTTACAGAAGCAATAGAACATATTCCCGGAGGAGTGAATTCCCCGGTGCGGGCCTTTGGCTCCGTCGGTGAAACACCCCGGTTTATCGCGTCGGCAAAGGGCGCGTACATGACAGATGCGGACGGTCAGACCTATCTGGATTTTGTGGGATCCTGGGGACCGATGATTCTGGGACACAATCATCCGGAGGTTTTGGCGGATGTCATAGAGGCCTGTCGGGAGGGCTTAAGCTTTGGCGCGGCTACAGAGCGGGAAGTGGAGATGGCAGATCTGATCTGCAGCATTGTTCCCTCCATCGAGATGGTCCGTATGGTCAATTCAGGTACGGAAGCCGTAATGAGCGCTATCCGGGCGGCCAGAGGCTTTACCGGACGAAATAAGATTATCAAATTTGCGGGCTGCTATCACGGACACAGCGACGCCATGCTGGTGAAGGCAGGATCCGGCGTGATGACGGCAGGCATCCCGGACAGCGCCGGTGTTCCGGCAGGCTGTACCCAGGATACCCTGACGGCTGTATACAACGATCTGGACAGTGTGCAGGCTATTTTCGACCAGTTCCGGGGCGAGATAGCGGCAGTGATTGTGGAGCCGGTGGCTGCCAATATGGGCGTGGTGCTTCCCAAAGAAGGCTTCCTGGAGGGACTGCGCAGAATCTGTACCGAGCAGGGCAGCCTTCTGATTTTTGACGAGGTTATCACAGGCTTCCGCTTAAGCCTGTCCGGCGCGCAGGGATATTTTGGCGTTGAGCCGGATCTGACCACCTTTGGCAAGATTATCGGCGGCGGCATGCCGGTGGGCGCCTACGGCGGCCGGAAGGACGTGATGAAGCTGATTGCCCCCAGCGGCCCGGTTTACCAGGCGGGAACCCTGAGCGGCAATCCGGTTGCCATGGCGGCAGGCTTAAGACAGCTGAAGCTTCTTCGGGAGACACCGGATTTTTATAAAAAGCTGAATCATAAGGCAGACGTATTCTTCGAGGGAATGCAGGAGGCAGTAAAGGCTGCAGGAAAGCCTTGGCAGATCAACCACATCGGTTCTCTGGGCTGTATCTTCTTTACCGACCGGCCGGTTACCAATTATGCGGAGGCAAAGACCTCAGATACGAAAAAATTCGGAGAATATTTCTCTTATATGATAAAGAACGGCATCTATCTGGCGCCGTCCCAATTTGAGGCCATGTTCCTGTCGGCGGCCATGACAGAAGAGGAGCTTGCGAACACGCTGGAGATTTTCAAGGAATATCTGAAGCAGTGCTAAGCATAAGGAGGAGAATACCATGGACAAGAAAAAATACGTAGCTTATGTAGGAACTTATACCCATGGCAACAGTGTGGGAATTCATCTTTTTGATCTGGACGTGGAAAATGGCACCATGAAGGAGCGCAAGGTTATCCCGATTAACAATCCTTCTTATATCAAGATGTCCCACAACGGCAAGTTCCTGTACTCCATCGCGGACGAGGGCGTGCAGTCCTTTACGGTACAGCCGGACGGGGATCTGGTTCCGTTAAACTGCGCCAGCATCGAAGGCATGCGCGGCTGTTATCTGTCTACTGATAAGGATGATAAATATCTCTTTGTGGCAGGCTGGCACGATGGAAAGGTAACCGTTATGCGTCTGAATGAGGACGGTACGGTGGGAGAGATGACCGACGAGGTTTTCCATAAGGGCCTGGGCAGCGTGGCCGAGCGGAATTTCCGCCCCCATGTAAACTGCGTGAACCTGACGCCGGACGGAAAGTATCTCTGCGCGGTGGATCTGGGTACGGATCAGATTAAGATTTATAAATTTGATCACCGGACCGGTAAAATCGAGCTTCTGGATCTGCTGTTCTGTGAACTGGAGTCTGCGCCCCGGATCATCAAATTCAGCAGAAGCGGAAAATTCGCCTATGTGATCAGTGAGCTGAAGAATTATATTACGGTCTACAAGTATGACGGAAGCGGCAAGAACCCGGTATTTGAGGAGATTCAGAAGGTTTCCACGCTGAATGATTACCATTCCGCCACCAGCGCGGCCTGCGCCCTGCGGTTCTCCAGAGATGACACAAAGCTTCTGTGCACCAATGCCGGGGACAATACGGCAGGTCTTTTCCATGTGGATACCGAGACCGGACTGCTGGAGAAAATCTGTATTCTGCCGATTAGCGGGGACTACCCGAAGGCCATTGATTTCTTCCCGGATAATAAGCACATCATGTCATTGAACCATGAGAGCAATACGATCACCACCTTTGAGGTGCATTATGACAAAAACTATTTTACGGCCAAGGGAAAACCGATCTCCATTGAGACGCCCAACTGTGTTCTGGTGGCAGAGATCGAAGGGTAGTGGGGACGGACAAACTACGATTTGCAGACCCCACGCGCATACGCGTGGGCTCCTGCTTTGCAGGAGGATACAGAAGGAAAACTTCTGCCCTTACATGCAAGCATGACGTGCAGAAGTTTTTCTTCTATATCGTCTGCAAATCGTAGTCTTGTACCCTTAAAAGTACAAATTATTTCCAGTCAGGGCTTGCAAAATATGGCGAAAGCACCTAAAATGGATATAGAATTATGGTGTACATTGTGAAATGTACTGTGAGCCGGCGAAGGGCAACTTTTGTCGGCTCATAGAACTGTAATAAATTATTTATAAGAAAAGGAGAATGTATCATGAAATTTGTTGTTGAAACCTCAGCACGTCACGTACATGTAACACAGGAGGATCTGGAGACTCTGTTCGGTAAGGGTCATGAGCTGACCAAGAAGAAGGATCTGTCCCAGCCGGGTCAGTTTGCCTGCGAAGAGAAGGTAACCATCGTAGGAAGTAAGAAAGAGATGAAGGCTTCCATCCTGGGACCGGTTCGTCCGGAGACACAGGTAGAGCTGTCCCTGACAGACGCACGTTCCATCGGTGTAGACGCTCCGATTCGTGAGTCCGGCGACATCGCAGGCAGCGGCGCATGTAAGCTGGTAGGACCGGCAGGCGAGGTTGAGCTGAAGGAAGGCGTAATCGCAGCAAAGCGTCATATCCATGCAACTCCGGAAGATGCTGAGAAGCTTGGCGTAAAGGATAAGGATGTCGTATCCGTAAAGATTGATACCGAGGGCAGAAGCCTGGTATTCGGCGATGTAGTAGTTCGTGTAAGCCCGAAGTACGCTCTGGCTATGCACATCGATACCGACGAGTCCAACGCAGCAGCTTGCGGACGCGAGGTATTTGGTGAGATCGTAAAATAGTCGCGAAGGCAATGAGCAGTGCGTTAGATGGAGAAAGCTCACGAGTGCCACTGCGAAGTAAATAAGAATTAAGGAGAATACATAGCTATGAAAATCTTAGTAATCAACTGCGGAAGCTCCTCTCTGAAATATCAGCTGATCGATATGGAGAATGAGTCTGTAATGGCAAAGGGTCTCTGCGAGAGAATCGGAATCGAAGGTTCCAAGCTGACACATAAGGCAAACGGCAAGGAAATGGTAATCGAGCAGTCCATGCCGGCACATACCGAAGCAATCAAGCTGGTAATGCAGGCCTTGGTAGATCCGGAGTACGGTGTAATCAAGGATACCAAGGAGATTTCCGCAGTCGGACACCGCGTTCTGCACGGCGGAAAGGTTTACAGCGATTCTATCGTAGTTGACGAGGACGTAAAGCGCGTAATCCGCGAGTGCTTCGACCTTGGACCGCTGCACAACCCGGCAAACCTGATGGGTATCGAGGCATGCGAGGCAGCTATGCCCGGAACTCCGAACGTAGCAGTATGGGATACCGGATTCGGTATGAAGATGCCGGAGAAGGCATACCTCTATGCAATCCCCTATGAGTACTATGATAAATACAGCATCCGTCGTTACGGCTTCCATGGCACCAGCCATCTGTTCGTATCCGGCGAGGTTCTGAAGTTCGCTGAGCTTGACCCGGAGAAGGGCAAGGTTATCGTATGTCATTTGGGCAACGGAGCAAGTATCTCCGCATCCATCGGCGGCAAGTGTGTAGATACCTCCATGGGTCTTACCCCACTTGAGGGTCTGATCATGGGTACCAGATGCGGTGACGTGGATCCGGCCGTTATCCAGTTTAT
>CAKROP010000205.1 GCA_934373375.1 uncultured Anaerosacchariphilus sp. | reverse complement strand
GCATATTTCTTAAAGTTCACCGGCAATCTGGAAGAATACAGAACCGTCAGGTTCGGCTCCGGTGCAGGTCCCATGTTCTCCAATGTGTGCAGGAAACGATAATCTGTCTTTGTAACCAGAGAACGTCCGTCTACGCCTGTTCCTGCCAGGTCCTGTGTAGCCCATACCGGGTCTCCGGAGAACAGCTGATTGTAGGACGGGATTCTGGCAAACTTCACCATTCTGCACTTCATGACAAAATGGTCTACCAGCTCCTGTGCCTCTGCCTCAGTCAGGGTGCCGTTTGCCAGATCCCGCTCCAGATAGATGTCCAGGAAGGTGGAAATACGGCCCACGCTCATGGCTGCTCCGTTCTGGGTGCGGATGGCTGCCAGATAGCCGAAGTACAGCCACTGTACGGCCTCTTTTGCGTTGGCGGCCGGTCCGGAGATATCGAAGCCGTAGGACGCTGCCATCACCTTCATCTCTTTCAGGGCCCGGATCTGCTCTGCCAGCTCTTCCCGCTGACGGATCACGTCGTCGAACATGGTTCCATCGCCACAGTTGGCGAAGTCCTCTTCCTTCTTCGCAATCAGGAAGTCAATTCCGTAAAGTGCCACTCTACGATAGTCGCCTACGATACGGCCGCGGCCATAGGTATCCGGAAGTCCGGTGATAATCTTATTGTGGCGGGCTTTCTTCATCTCCGGTGTGTATACATCGAATACCGCCTGGTTATGTGTCTTATGATATTTGGTAAAAATCTCATGAAGCTTCTCGGAAGGCTCATAGCCGTAAGTGGTGCAGGCCTGCTCCGCCATTTTGATACCACCGTAGGGCATAAACGCGCGCTTGAGCGGCTTATCCGTCTGAAGTCCCACAACCTTCTCAAGCTCTTTCTTTCCCTCTACGATATAAGCTGCCGGATAAGCGGTAATTCCGGATACTACCTCCGTCTCCATGTCAAGAACGCCGCCTTTGGCACGTTCTTCCTTCTGGAGCTTCTGCAGCTCGCCCCAGAGCTCTTCGGTGGCATTTGTCGGCCCCTCCAGGAACGCCTCATCGCCCTCATAGGGTGTATAGTTGTTCTGAATGAAGTCTCTTACATTCACATCTTCCTTCCAGTGTCTTCCACGGAAGCCATTCCATGCTGCCTTTTCTGTCATGCTTTTCCTCCTTGTATATCAAACGGTTTCTGTTATCCCTCACCAATTAGATTCCTCTAACCAGGTAAAAGCTTAACAGAATTCCGAGTAAAATACAAGGAATTTCACGCAGGATCCTTGTTCTTTATGAGGTACAAGGAAGCTCTCACTTTCTGATATCCTGACAGAGATGGCATTTTCCTTCTTTTATTTACAGCTTACTGTAACCGTAGGTATTCACGATGGCGTCCACTCTCTCCTGCTTCTGGCACAGGGGGCAGTCACGGAAGCTGTAGGTCTGATAATCCGGCATATCCTTCCGGGTGAAAATGGCGTTGACCGGAATGGAATGCGCCTTGTCTACCGCGCTGAAAATCGCGTTGATGGCGCTGATTTTTCCGCCGTAATATTCGATACACTCGATGCTCTGATTCAGGGTTTTTCCGGTGGTGGCCGTAGCCAGCAGCAGCAGGATATTCTTGTCCTTTACCATCAGCTGCATATTGTCACGGAAAATCAGCTGGCCGCCAGTATGGAATTCCGGAGTCGCGATATAGATGGTCTTATGCTCATTGATGGAACGGACTCCGGCTTTGGTCAGCTCCTCCGCCAGATATGCCCCGATCACTTCACAGCCATCCAGACATACGATGGTGTCCACGATACTGTAGTTGGAGTAATAGGCCAGCAGCCTTGCTGCCGCCTGGGCCTCATTCTGGCGCGCCTTCAGTGTGGTCAAATCAATGTAATAATTGATATGGGAATGATTTGTGGCGAAATGACCCGGAATCACCTTCAGCGCCACGGATGGATCTCCTTTTGCATGTACCTTAAACATCCTTGTTTCCATAAAATTCCCCCTTTTATGTTTGATTTATGCTGTTATTGTATCATATTTTTCTCGATTTTCATAATATTTTTTCATAATTCCCTGTTACGCAAAATGCGATCGGGCTTTTGACGACCCGATCGCATTATTTTTTTCTTCTTAGTACAATTTTGACAGGAGCTCATAGGTCTCCGGACGGCGATCCCGTAAATACACTACTTCATTTTCACGATATCTCGCCACATCCTCCAAATCAAAGGAAGCTACCAGCAATGCCTCTTCATTTACCGGAGCCTCTGCCACAAGCTTTCCTCTCGGATTATAAATCTTGTTGTTTCCAAACATTTCTCCGGTCTTATCCTCGCCTTCCAGTCCAACACGGTTAAGTCCGCCTACAAAGCAGCCATTTTCCAGGGATCTGGTAGCAAAATAGATATCCCACATATCCTTATCCCGGATGGGGAAAGCACTGGGGCAGAGAATCAGTTCTGCGCCCTTTAACGTAAGGATTCTGGAAACCTCCGGAAATCCTCCGTCGTAGCAAATCATAAATCCGACTTTTCCAAAGCCCATGTCGAACACCGGATACTCGCTTCCTGCACGGAACCAGAAACGCTCTCCCGCCCAGAGATGTGTTTTATTGTAGGTTCCCATCAGGGATCCGTCTTTACTGATTACAATCATTCCATTGTACAGAACTCCCGGCATCTCGCTTTTCAGCACAATAGGAGCCGCGATATACATTCCATATTCTTTTGCCTTGGCGCTCAGAAGCTGGAAGGTTTCCCCATCCGGTTCTTCCGCCATATCCAGATATTTTTCTCCTATCAGCTCCGGGCTGTAGCCTGTGGAACACAGCTCCGGAAAACAGATCAAATCTACATTTTTCTCCGCTGCCTCTTTCACATAGCCCAGCATTTTCTCCAGGTTTGCCTTTTTATTCATCAGCTCACAGTCCATCTGGACAAGTCCCACTGTTACATTTCTACTCATGCTTTTCCCTTTCCGATCTTGCCAATCAATACCACTACCACTACAGAAACAAACATTGCCACAAGCGCCGTCGGAACCACATTGGACAGTTCCACCATAAAGGGTACGCCGAAGCCAACCGGAGCTTCATTCATACAGAGGCCAACCAGGCAGCCGGCAATCGCGCCAATTCCTGTGTCAACCTTGAAATCCGGAATCTCGTTCATTTTCTCATAGCTGTACTTATCCGCATTCTTCAGGATATAAAAATCAGCCAGCATAGCGCCTGAAATCGGCGGAATCAATACGCAGAGCAGACTCAGGAAGGGAACCAGCCAGTCAATCATTCCCAGAGCTCCCAGAATGGTCGCGAAGATACCGCAGAGAGCTGTAACAATCCAGCGGGGCAGCTTCAGAAGACCATGAAACGTATTGGTCAGTCCGAGGGTTGACTGATACAGGTTATTATCGTTGGTTGTCCATGTGGCAATGATAATGATAAGCGCCGCGACATAACCAAAGCCAAGAATGTTAATCATAATATCTGTAATATCGTTGGTCTGGAACGCACAGGCAAAGATTGCGCCGCAGATAACAACAACCGGATATCCTAAAGTAAATCCCAGCGTTACGCCAATGGTGGAATCCTTTACTGTTTTGGAATATCTGGTAAAGTCCTGTACAATAGACACACCTACAATGAAGCTGCCGACCATCAGGGAAACAGCCGTAGCGAAGGACATCTTGGTTGCCGGAGCAGCACTCAGAATCTCTCCTGCCGGAACCATCACAAAGGTCTTGACCACACCGAACAGAATCAGCGCGAACAGAAGAGGAACACCTATCTGGGAAAGCATTTTAATTCCTTTGTATCCGACAATCGCGGTGATCATCATCAGAAGTCCGCCTACGATAATGCAGAGCGTGGTATTTACTTCCACTCCTGCCGCTAATCTGAACACGCCGGCAATGCTGCTTCCGAAAAAGGTACACTGATAACCAAACCATCCCATATTACACAGTGCAACAATAATTCCGAATACCATTGCGCCGTATTTTCCAAAGGTGAAACGGGAAGAAACGGTGGAAGAAAGGCCGCTCTTTATTCCGATAGCTCCGCAAAGCGCTCCGATAATAGTCAGAATCACGCCGCCAATTAATACAGCCGCTACCGTAGGCCAGAAGCCCAGACCCAGGGCAATCTGTCCGCCCAGAGTGAATGCCGTCAGGCAGAAACCAACGCCCAGCCACACAAACACCTGTGATTTCCACGTGTTTTTCTTGTCATCCGGAACCGGACTAAATTCATAGTCGTTGAAAACTTCCGTGGATTCTGCTGTACCTAATACATTTTTGTCATTTGCCATTACAGTACCTCCTGTTATGTCTTATTTATTTCGAAATATATTCGAAATTTAAGTTAGCTCCCGTATACTCCCACCTTATTTTCTGTAAATCTTGTTCAACTTTTATTATTTCCAATATAGCACTGCAGTCTTTTTATGTCGATGCTCTCCGTGCACTATAAATCTCTTGTTTTTTATGCACTTTGCACATTGACTATTATTTGCAGGGGTGGTGTTTCCTTTTGTGTCTGTAGGAAAGAATCCTGCGAAGCCGGATTCTTCGCCTGCGGCGGGTCGCGTAAGCGACATACTAC
>CAKROP010000204.1 GCA_934373375.1 uncultured Anaerosacchariphilus sp. | reverse complement strand
AGATTGCGCTCCACCAGAATATCGCGCGCCTGCCCATCGCCCTCTTTCAGCCTCTGCAAGTAATACTGCTCCTCTTCTGCCTCTAATGGTTGCGGAAACGTCTTCAAAAAAGGCACCTCGCGGGCGGATTTATCTTATCTCATGATAAATTCGCCTGTGAAGTGCCTTTCCCATTTCTATATACAGGAGATTCTCCTGTCTTACGCTTCTTCCTTCCGTCTCAGTATATCATATTGACTCGCCTTACCGCTCACTTTTACCTTAAGCTTCTGCTGCGGATGGGGCGCGCTTTCCATGGCCTCGTTTTCCTCATTGTAGATGGCTTCCACAGTAACCAGCTGGTTTTCACCGTCTGGCTTCATGATCTCAATCTGCTCGCCCACGGAGAATTTGTTGCGCTGTTCCAGATAGATGCAGCCGTCTGCGTCCACATCACCGACGATGCCCAGATAGGTATACCCTTTCTGATAGGTATTATTATCGTAAATCTGAGAGCTCTCATCCGGCTTTCCATAGAAGAATCCGGTGGTGAACTCCCGGTAGGTACAGGCCGCAATCTGCTCCTTGTACCAGGGCATATTTTTCTCATAAAGCTCCCGGGACTGCAGACAGTCGTCGATGGCTCTCCGGTAAGTTCTCGCTACTGTCGCCACATAAAGCGCCGTCTTCATCCGCCCCTCAATCTTGAAGCTGTCAATACCGGATTCCAGAAGCTCCGGAATATGCTCGATCATGCAGAGATCCTTGGAATTGAAAATATAGGTTCCCCGCTCATTTTCATAGACCGGCAGATACTCGCCCGGGCGGCTCTCCTCCATGACTGCGTATTTCCAGCGGCAAGGATGGGTGCAGGCGCCCTGATTGGCGTCCCGACCGGTGAAATAATTACTTAAGAGGCAGCGGCCGGAATAAGAGATACACATGGCCCCGTGTACAAAGGTCTCTATCTCCAGATCATCCGGAATATGCGCCCGCAGCTCCCGCAGTTCTTCCATGGAAAGCTCTCTGGCGGACACCACGCGCTTCGCGCCCTGCTGATACCAGAACTGATAGGTCAGGTAATTGGTATTGTTGGCCTGGGTGCTGATGTGTCGCTCGATCTCCGGGCAAATCTCCTTTGCCAGCATAAAGACGCCCGGATCCGCGATAATCAATGCATCCGGTTTGATCTCCTTCAGTTCTTCAAAATAAGCCCTTACTCCTTCCAGATCCCGGTTATGGGCCAGAATATTTGCTGTCACATAGACCTTCACACCATGCTCATGGGCAAAGGCAATGCCTTCGATCATATCCTCTCCGGAAAAATTTTTGGCTTTGGCGCGCAGGCCAAAGGCCTCCCCGCCAATATACACCGCATCTGCGCCAAATACTACAGCAGTCTTCAGTACCTCCAGGCTGCTGGCCGGAATCAAAAGCTCCGGTTTTCTCTCTGTACTCATACTTGCTCCTTTTTTATAACCATTCCTTATCAAAACAGTTACACTGAATCATTCCCTTGCTTCACGCTTACAGTTACACCATCCCCCAACGGTAACACCGATGTGGTCAACTCCGGATGGTGAGTCAGGGTATACAGATATTCCCGCATTCGGCTGTGAATGGTCCGATCCCGGCGCTCCACCGCAAAGCGGGACTCGATGATATCGCCGTCCTGCAATACATTGTCAGAAAGCAAAATGCCGCCCGGTGCCAAAAGCCGGAACACATCTGGCAGGAAATGAATATACTGACCCTTGGCCGCATCCATGAAAATAAAATCATAGCTTCCGGTAAGCCCTTTCAGGATCTCCGCAGCGTCACCCTCCAGAAGGGTGATCTGCTCCTCCCGTCCGGCCCGCCGGAAATTCTCTTTGGCAATGGGAATCCGCTTTTCATACTTTTCAATGGTAGTAATGCGCGTGTCCGCCGGACTGTACTCTGCCATCAGAAGCGCAGAAAAGCCTATGGCCGTCCCTACCTCCAGGATGACTTTCGGCTTCTGTGCTGCAAGCAGCGTCTTCAGAAAGCTCTGCGTCTCCCGGCGTATGATCGGCACATAGGTCTCCAGTGCTTCTTTCTCTATTTGGTTTAAAAGCTCTGTATTGCCCATATCAAGGGAATTGATATAGGCCGTGGTTCTCTCTCCTGCTATCACTTACGATTCTTCCTCTTGTCCCCAGTCAAACTCCACATCCTCCCCGGACAGTACCGCCATCAGCTGACGGGGCTTCATGGCTGTCGAAAGGGTGTAGGTGCCGGGCTTCATGGTCTTAGAATATTTGGAACAGAGAACCTGAATATAGAACAGCTTCCAGTCCTCTATCAATCCCTTTTTCTCCAGCAATCTGGCAATGTCCATCTTGGACACGCCATCAGGTACTGTCACGGAAATGGTTCTTCCGGGCATGGGATCCACAGCCTCTTCCTGAAATACAGAATGTCCATAAGAAAACGCCATGCTGCCAAGCCGGAAAATTCCCAGCGCAACCACTGCGATAATCACAATCTTCAAGGTAATCGATAGTACTGTCAAAGCTGCTTTTTTTGTATTCATTCCAGGTCCTCTTATACGTATCAGTTACTTCTTATACTTCGTAGCTGTTCAGTATCTGAACAGTTATTATACTTCCATAATAATCGGCAGAATCATCGGACTTCTCTTCGTCTTCTTCCAGATAAAGTCATTCAGGGCGTCCTTGATAACATTCTTCAGCTTGCCCCAGTCAGAAATGCCTCTGCCGAGGCAATCATTCACCGCATCGTTTACCACATTTCTGGCTTCCTCCATCAGATCCTCAGACTCACGCACATAAACGAAACCACGGGATACGATGTCCGGTCCGGCAAGCAGCTGATTGCTGTATTTCTCCAGAGTCATAACGACAATCATGATACCATCTTCTGCCAGATGCTGGCGGTCACGCAGTACGATATTGCCTACGTCGCCAATACCGAGACCATCTACCAGAATCGCTCCTGTATGCACATGATCCACAATCTTCGCTTTCTCATCACACAGCTCCAGCACATCGCCGGAGGTCATTACAAAAATATTTTCCTTCGGAATCCCCAGGCTCTGTGCAACATCGGCCTGAGCCTTCAGATGGCGGTATTCACCGTGTACCGGAATCGCATATTTCGGACGCACCAGAGAGTAGATCAGCTTAATCTCCTCCTGGCATGCATGACCGGACACATGGGCATCCTGGAAAATGACATCGGCCCCCTTCATGGACAGTTCATTGATAACGCGGGAAACTGCCTTTTCATTACCCGGAATCGCTTTGGAGCTGAATACGACGGTATCCCCCGGCTTAATCTGGACTTTTTTATGGATATTTGCCGCCATACGGGACAGAGCCGCCATGGACTCGCCCTGGCTTCCTGTGGTAATCAGGACTACCTGATTGTCCGGATAATTCTTCATCTGTTCAATGTCAATCAGCGTCTTATCCGGAATACTCAGGTAACCCAGCTCCGATGCTGTGGAAATGACATTGACCATACTCCGCCCCTCGATAACCACCTTACGTCCATACTTGTAAGCAGAGTTGATGATCTGCTGTACACGGTCTACATTGGACGCGAAGGTTGCAATGATAATACGGGAATCCTGATGATCGGACATAATACCGTCGAACACCTTGCCGACCGTACGCTCGGACATGGTGAAGCCCGGACGCTCCGCATTGGTACTGTCGCACATCAGGGCCAAAACGCCCTTCTTTCCAATCTCGCCGAAACGCTGCAGGTCGATAGCATCGCCAAATACCGGCGTGTAGTCTACCTTGAAGTCTCCGGTATGCACGACAATGCCTGCCGGAGAGTAAATCGCCAGCGCAGACGCGTCCACGATACTGTGGTTTGTCTTGATAAACTCAATCCGGAACGCGCCCAGATTGATAGACTGGCCATGCTGAATGACTTTGCGTTTCACATGATTCAGCATATTATGCTCTTTCAGCTTGTGATCAATCAGACCGATAGTCAGCTTGGTTGCGTAGATCGGTACATTGATCTCCTTCAGGACATAGGGAATGGCTCCGATATGATCCTCGTGTCCATGGGTGATTACAAAGCCCTTCACCTTCTGAATATTCTCCTTCAGATAGCTGATATCCGGAATAACCAGATCGATACCCAGCATATCATCCTCCGGAAATGCCATTCCGCAGTCCACAACAATAATACTGTCTTCGAATTCAAAGGCAGTAATGTTCATTCCGATCTGCTCCAGTCCGCCGAGGGGAATGATCCGCAATTTTGAATTGTTAATATTTCTCAAACTCTTTCCTCCTGTAAATAATAGCTGTTACTTATGTTCCTTTTCCAAACAGTCTTTACAGTATCCGTAGAGTTTTACCTCATGATCGATCACCTGAAATCCAAGCGCTTCTCTGACCCCCGACTCAAGCGCTTCCAGCATATCATCCTGAAATGCGGACACCTTTCCGCATCTCATACATATTAAATGATGGTACCTGTGATGTTCCTTCTCCTCGATGCTTCCAATCTCATAACGGATAAAGCCGTCATCCAGATTGATCCGATCAATCAGTTCCAGCTCTAACAATAACTGAACTGTTCTATAAACAGTAGCCAATCC
>CAKROP010000203.1 GCA_934373375.1 uncultured Anaerosacchariphilus sp. | reverse complement strand
GCTTTACCCTGACATGGAAACGATGGGATCATGGGACGGGTGGGTTGGTTTGCTCCGGGCCTTCTGTCGCTATCGTCCGCCTTATAATCCCTTGATTCTTTCGAGCGCCTTCACCGTATTCTCATAAGACCCAAAGGCCGTCAGCCGGAAATATCCCTCTCCGCTGGGTCCGAATCCCGATCCCGGCGTACCAACCACGCCCGCGTTCTTCAGCAGATAATCAAAGAACTCCCAGGAATTCATCTTATCCGGCGTCTTCAGCCAGATGTACGGTGCATTTACACCGCCGGATACGGTGTAGCCCGCATCCTGAAGACCCTTAAGAATGGTCTTCGCATTGTTCATGTAGTAGCCCACCTGCTCCTTCAGCTGCGCCTTACCGGCCTCAGAGTAAACCGCCTCACCGGCCCGCTGTACGATATACGGCGCTCCGTTGTACTTGGTACCGTGGCGTCTCGCCCACAGTGCGTGCAGGGATACATCGCCGCATTTCAGCTCCTTCGGGATAACCGTGTAACCAAGACGCACACCGGTGAAGCCTGCGTTCTTGGAAAAGCTGTGAAGCTCGATGGCACAGGTCTTCGCGCCCTCGCACTCATAGATGCTGTGCGGCACGTCGTCCTCAGAAATATAAGCCTCATAAGCCGCGTCATAGATGATGACCGCGCCTACCTTATTGGCATAATCTACCCACACCTGCAGCTGATCCTTCGTAATTGTGGAACCGGTCGGATTGTTCGGGAAGCACAGATAAATGATATCCGGCGTCTCCTTCGGAAGCTCCGGCGCGAAACCATTGTCCGCAGTACAGGGCATATAAATCACATTGCTCCACATCTCCGTCTTTGGATCATAGGTACCGGTACGTCCTGCCATGACATTGGTATCCACATACACCGGATATACCGGGTCGCACACTGCAATCTTATTATCCAGGCCGAAGATCTCCTGAATATTACCGGAATCGCACTTTGCGCCGTCGCTGACGAAGATCTCGTCCGGCTGAATATCAGCGCCCCGATCCTGATAATCATTTTTCGCAATGGCATTTCTCAGAAATTCATAGCCCAGATCCGGCGCGTAGCCATGGAAGGTTTCCGCGTTGCCCATCTCGTCCACCGCCTTGTGCAGCGCCTCAATGATGGCCGGAGCCAGAGGCTGGGTCACGTCGCCGATCCCCAGACGGATGATGGTCTTCTCCGGATGCTCCGCAGAATAAGCGGCTACTTTCTTACCAATGGTGGAAAAAAGATAGCTTCCCGGCAGTTTCAGGTAATTTTCATTTACTTTATACATAATATTCACTCCTCTTTGTGCCTCCGGCACTTGAATTTCTTAACAATTCTAACGATCCTCGACGCTGGCTCTCAGCTCCTCCGGATCAAATTCTCCGGTAAATGCAGTCGCCGCCGCGCCTGTCATATAGACACAGTTATCTGTCTCATCCCACTGAATTTCCAGATCGCCGCCCAGCAGATGCACGGTCACTTCCCGCTCTGCGCAGCCGTTCAGAATCGCGGCTACCGCCGTGGCGCAGGCACCGGTTCCGCAGGCCATGGTTTCGCCGGATCCACGCTCCCAGACGCGCATTTTCAGATTTTTGCGATCCATTCGTTCCACAAATTCGGTATTCACGCGATCCGGAAAACGCTCATGCTGCTCAAATTTCGGGCCGATTTCCTCTATCTTTAAATCATCCACGCCGTCCATAAATACAACTGCATGGGGATTGCCCATGGAGACGCAGGTCATCTCATACACCTGATTGTCCACCACGATGGGAGCTGCTACCAGCTTGTCCCCCTCGCCTACCACCGGAATCTCGGACGGCTTCAGGATAGGTTCCCCCATGTTTACACGGACTTTTTTTACCTTGCCGTTCTCGACGGTCAGCTTCAGATATTTCACCGCCCCTCCGGAAATAACACTGATCTCGGTCTTGTCGGTCAGACCGTTGTCGTAGACGTATTTCGCCACACAGCGGATGCCGTTGCCGCACATTTTTCCGTAGGAACCGTCCGCATTATACATGGCCATCTCAAAATCCGCTTCATCGGAAGACTGAATCAAAATCAGACCGTCGGACCCGATCCCCTTGTGCCGGTCGCTGACCAGCCGCGCGATCTCGCCCGGATTTTCCAGGCGCTCCCTGGTGCAGTCCATGTATACATAGTCGTTGCCGATTCCATGCATCTTTGTAAATTTCATTTTCAAAATTATTTCCTCCCTAGAATTTCATCATACTAAGCACCATCTCCGCCGTCTCCACCAGGTTCGTTCCGCTGTCCATGCTGCATTTCTGGATATAGCGGTGGGCTTCCTCCTCGGTCATGCTGTTTCGCTCCATCAGGAGAGCCTTGGCCTCGTCCAGGACCTTCCGGTCCTCGTCGGAGCGCACCTTCGGCATGCTCTTACGCTTTTTCCGACGGCGTTCCGCGTTCGCCACCATCATTTCCAGCGTATTTAAAAGATCCTGAACCTTCAGCGGCATCGCCACACTCATAATACCAGATCCCACGCCTTCGCTCAAGACCCTCTGGGACGCCATCAGAAGCATTTCAAAATGAGTGGGCAGACAGGCGACAAGCTCCGTGTACATCATATCCGGATACTTGTACCCACAGACCAGAATCCCATCGCCAAGACCGTTGGCACTGGCCAGAGCCTGCGCCCCTGTGGTACAGACCGCCGAAACCCGGAATCCGTGACGAACCAGCAGATTGCGGATGTTCTTTGCATCTTCTATTTTCGGAAATAATACAATTACATTCGTCACACTTACACCTCCCGGAATTACGAATTACGTTATCCTGAGGTGAAAGCTAGAAACGATACAGATACTGATCGGTCTCCCACTGAGACACCTGGGCAGAGTAGCTCTCCCACTCCTGCTTTTTGGCCGCGATATAGCACTTGCAGAGTTCTTCGCCCAGAACCTGCTTTACCAGCTCATCCTGCTCCAGACCGTTCAGCGCTTCATAGAGATTCCGCGGCAGCGGCTCGATATTGAGAGCCCTACGCTCTTCATCTGTCATTTTCCGCGCATCCTCATTGACCGGCTTCGGCGGCTCAATGTGATTTTTGATACCATCCAAGCCTGCTGCCAGGCAGACTGCCAGAGTCAGGTACGGGTTGCAGGACGGGTCGGGACTTCGAAGCTCAATCCTGGTATTCTCCTCCCGCTGGGCCGGAATCCGGATCATCTGACTGCGGTTAATGGGCGACCAGGAGATGTAGGCCGGAGCTGTAAAGCCTGCGCCGGTCTGAGCCGGAAACAGACGTTTGTAAGAATTTACCAGTGGATTGGTAATAGCAGACAAGCCTCTGGCGTGCTTCATCAGGCCGCCGATAAACCAGTAGGCTTCCTGACTCAGACCATACTCGTCATTCTCATCCGCAAAGACATTTTTTCCGTCCTTTTTCAGGGAAATATTGGTGTGCATACTGGATCCGTTAATGCCGGCACGGGGCTTGGGCATAAAGGTGGCATGCATACCGAAGCGCTTGGCAATGGTCTTTACGGCCAGCTTGAAGGTCATGATATTATCGGCAGATAAAAGGGCCTCGTCATAGCGGAAATCGATCTCGTGCTGGGCGGAAGCCACCTCATGATAGGACGACTCCACCTCAAAGCCCATTTCCTCCAGAGTCAGGATAATGTCACGGCGGACATTTTCCCCCTGATCGATGGGGCTCATATCGAAATAGCCCGCTTTTTCATGGCTGAATACGGTGGGATTGCCGTCGTCGTCGGTGTGGAACAGGAAGAATTCGCACTCAGGTCCCACATCGAAGCGGTAACCGAGGCTTTCTGCCTCCTTCAGTACCTTCTGTAAGATATAACGGGAATCGCCCTCATAAGGCGCGCCGTCCCGCTTCTGAATGTCACAGATC
The DNA here is from genome assembly GCA_934373375.1 of uncultured Anaerosacchariphilus sp. Lineage (GTDB taxonomy): Bacteria > Bacillota > Clostridia > Lachnospirales > Lachnospiraceae > Laedolimicola. The sequence continues at coordinate 693 of CAKROP010000203.1, read as the reverse complement.
AGACGGGCTACCTTGCCCTGCTGGGGCCGCCACGGGAAAATGGCCAGGGTGTCCAGATCCGGACACAGGAACATGTCCATGTCATTGTCATGGAGGAAGCCCTCCACGCAGGAGCCGTCAAAGACATACCGGTTATCCAACACCTTCTCCAGCTGGCTGGCCGTCACAGCCGCGTTTTTCAGGTTGCCGAACAGATCGGTGAACTGCAGGCGGATAAACTCCACATCCTCTTCCTCTACCAGACGCATGATATCTTTCTTTGTATAGTGACTCATATGCTCTCTCCTTTTTCTATGAGTGTTTCTTTTTCCCTCGTCGCTTGCAAAAATAAAACGAAAGGGAAGCCCCGCACGGGACTCCCCTTTCGCAGACTTCCCCCTTGGAGAACGTCATTGTTCTGTAAAAAATATAGCAGGAGAAATTTTTTTTGTCAATGATTATTTCTACGCAAAAAGCCCTGCCGTAGCCGGAAATTCCGGTTTTACGGCAGGGCTTTCCATGGATTATTAAAATGGAATTAACGCTTTCTGCGATACAGAACAATTCCGCTCACGCCGGTTACAGCTGCCAGCAGGAGCAGGGTGTAGCCGAGGGTACGGACTGCGTTTGTGTCTGCGGTCTTCGGACCCTGGGTGATGGGCTGGGGCGCAGATGCTGTCGGGGTACTGCTGCCGGAGCCGGATGAGCCGGAGC
>CAKROP010000202.1 GCA_934373375.1 uncultured Anaerosacchariphilus sp. | reverse complement strand
ATGTAACCTCTCCCTCCAGAACAATTCGTTTTTGCTTCGCGTCTACATCTGGAAGCGGAACCGCGGAAAGTAATGCCTTTGTATACGGATGCAGAGTTGACTGAAAAAGTTCCTCTGTCTCCGCAAATTCTACAACCTCTCCCAAATACATTACCATGATTTTTGTGGAAATATATTTTACTACCATCAAATCATGAGTAATAAATACATACGTTAATTGCTTCTCCTCCTGCATATCCAGCAGAAGGTTAATAATTTGTGCCTGAATAGACACATCCAGCGCGGATACCGGCTCGTCACATACGATAAAATCTGGTTCCAGAATCATTGCGCGGCCAATGCCGATTCTCTGGCGCCTGCCGCCATCCAACTCATGGGGATAGGTATTTACCAGTCTCCTTGCCAGACCAACCGTATCCATCATGGCGTATACTTTTTCTTCAATCTCTTTCTTGGAATAGCCGCCCGCTATTTCAAGTGGCTCCGCAAGCGTCTGATACACGGTAAATCTCGGGTTCAGAGAAGAAAACGGATCCTGAAAGATAAACTGCATTTCTTTTCTTAACTCACTCAGCTTCTTCTTATTTACCTTGGTAATATTCTCTCCCTTGAAGCGAATCGTACCGCTTGTGCTTTCATGCAGATGAAGAAGCGTTCTTCCCATGGTAGACTTTCCACAACCGGACTCTCCTACCACTCCCAAGGTTTCTCCCTTATTGATGGAAAAGGTAATGTCATCCACTGCATGAAGTGTTCTGCCACCTACGGGAAAATATTTTTTCAGATTATTTACCTCTAAAATGGTTTCCATCTTCTACACCTGCCCTTTCTGCGCTCTCAGGCAGCGAACCATATGTCCGTCTCCCATATCGACAAGCTGCGGCATTTCTTTTTTGCACTGCTCACAGGAATAGGGGCAGCGCGGCTCAAATTTACACAAGGGCGGTAAATCAGAAGGATCCGGCATCAGACCGTCGATCTGCTTCAGACGTTTTCCTACGCTGTATCCTGGTAGGGATTCAAATAAGCCCTTTGTATAAGGATGAAGGATATTTTTATATACCTGCTGCACGGTTCCGATTTCAAGAATTTCTCCTGCATATACAATCGCAACCCGGTCGCACATCTGTGCCACCACGCCCAGGTCATGGGTAATCAGCATAATGGCTCCGTCATGGGTTTTCTTGATATCGTTCATCATTTCCAGAATCTGTGCCTGAATGGTAACGTCCAGTGCCGTCGTGGGTTCATCTGCCAGAAGGAGTGCCGGTGAACATGCCAGCGCCATTGCGATAACGACTCTCTGCTTCATACCGCCGGAAAACTGATGCGGATATTCCCCATAACGTTCTTTGGGTATTCCTACCATCTCCAGCATTTTTCCAGCCTGCTCAACAGCTCCCTTTTTGCTGATATGATTATGCAGCTCAATTACTTCTGCAATCTGATCTCCGACCGTATCAATCGGATTCAGGGTTGTCATCGGGTCCTGAAAAATCATGGAAATTTCTTTTCCCCGAATTTTCTGCATTGCTTTGTTGTTTTTCTTTAAAAGGTCTTCACCCTTGTATACAATCTTACCATCTATAATATTTCCAGGCGGAGAAGGAATCAGTCCCAGGATGGAAAGTGCAATGGTTGTCTTACCAGCTCCTGTCTCGCCCACCAGGCCGATGGTTTCGCCTTCGTAAATCGTAAAGGATACGCTATTGACTGCCTTACAGGTACCCATATCCTTCGTGATATAATGTACAGACAAATCCTGAATCGACAGAAGTTCTTTTTTCTCACACATGATTTCTGCTCCTCCTTATCTCTTCAGTCTCGGATCCAGCGCGTCTCTTAGGCCGTCGCCAAACAGGTTCATGGAAAATACCACCAGAGCAATTGCAATACCCGGCTCAATACACAGATAAGGATATCTGGTAATATACTGACGTCCTGCGGAAAGCAGCCCGCCCCACTCCGGAATCGGCGGCTGAATTCCCATTCCGATAAAGCTTAAGGATGATACACACAGAATGGAAATCGCAGTACCCATGGTAAACTGTACAATAATCGGTGACAAAATGTTCGGGAGGATATGCTTAAACATAATTCTCTTATCACTGGCGTCAATGGAACGGGCTGCTTCTATGTACTCCTGTCCCATAATCGCCAGCATCGGTCCGCGGACAGTTCTCGCGAATCCCGCGATGGTCGATACCGCCACCGCAATCATCGTGTTCACGGTTCCGCTTCCCAGACAGGCTGATACCAGTACCGCCAGGAGCAGGTTCGGAATGGAATTCAGGACGTCCATACATCTCATGATGATGTTGTCCACTGTTCCGCCGTAAAATGCTGCGAGCATTCCGAGAATGACTCCCACTACAGCTGCTATCAGAGTTGCCGCGAAACCTATCAGAAGAGAGTTCCGACCTCCGTAAAGAATACGAGCCAGCATCGGTCTTCCCAGATTATCGGTTCCGAAAACATACTTTCCGAACGGAGCGCTGAATGCATCCGGGATATTCTGTGTGTTATAGCCCTCCGGACATATCACATTTGCAAATACGCAAAGCAGAATCATGGCTATCATAATGATCAGTCCGAAGGTGGCAGACTTGTTGTGCATCAGTCTGTTCATGGCTTCCACAAACATGCTTCTCTTTTTTATTTCTTTTCTGTCAAAAGCTGCCTGCTTTGCACTCATGATTTTGCCACACCTCCCTGCATCCGTTTCTTAATCAGGCTTGTTCCGCCCTCCTGCTTCAGTCTTGCCTTGATTCTCGGGTCGATGACCGCGTAGAACAGGTCTATCAGCAGGTTAATTACACAGGTTGTAACTGCAACCAGAAGAATACATCCTCTGAGTACCGGATAATCTCTCTGAGTAACGGCTGTTATCATAAGGGAACCCAGTCCGGGCAGGGAAAAGATCTGCTCAATTACGATGGTACCTGCCATGTTGCTCACCAGGAAAATACCGATACAGGTGGTAATCGGTATCATGGCATTTCCCATGATGTGATGCATAATAATCTTGGATTCTTTCTGGCCCTTGGCTCTTGCTGTTCTTACAAAATACTGTTTTACATTATCCAACACTGCGGATCTGGTATATCTCATGATATTTGCCGCATTGTTGATACCCAGTGTCGCTATGGGAAGCACCCAGTATATCGGTCCGTAAGAACCGGATACCGGAAACCATTTTAAATTCAGGGAAAAGATAATAATCAGCATCAACGCCATCCAGAAGTTCGGGATGGAAACTCCCAGAACTCCAAAGGAGCGGGCCGCAGAATCTATCCATGTTCCATGTTTCAGCGCAGAGAGTATTCCAAGAGGAATGCCAATGATTGCCGCCACTGCCAAACTCAGAAGACAGGTCTTTAATGTGGTAGGCCAACGCTGAATTAAATCTCCTGTAATGGGCTTTCCGTTTCTGTAGGATGTTCCGAAATCACCCTTTGTCACAACATTTTTTACATATCGGACATATTGGACAACCATCGGATCATTTAACCCATTTGCCTCTCTCCACGCTTCTTTTTCCTCTATTGGCGCATCCTGTCCCAGTACGATGTTGGCCGGATCTCCCGGCGTCAGTGCCTGAATCGCAAATAACAGGATGGAAACCCCTATCAATACAGGAATCATCATTAAAATTCGTTTTACAATATATCGTGCCATACTACTACCCCATCTGTCAGTTTTCTGAAGCGGTTAATTCTTAAGATTGATGAACTGATAACTTGGATCCGTCTCGTCCGGCCATACCTCCCAGGTGTCGTCATGGGGCGGTTCCGGCGCGGGCTTGCGGATTTCATCTTTCTGGTACGCGTATTTGCCCAGCATCGCGCGATCCTGCTCCGGTGTGAGAGGCGGTCTCGTGTTGGTCGGAACCATGCTCTCTACCCAGCCTGCGTGGTACTCGTTCTTGGTGAGACGAAGCCATGCTCCCCACAGCCGCTTCCACTCGCCATCCTCCAGTACGTTGGCTCCCTGTACGCTTCCCAGTGAGATGATCGCCTGGGGCTTCTCACGGAATTTGGACAGTCCCTCGACGCCGATGGAACGCCATACGGCGCGGCATTTTGTGTTGGTCTTGTCCACCACGATGACCGGTGTGGTCAGCGGGTGAATCAGGGAGTTGCCCTCCAGGGAATCTACCACAGCCTTGTTGCGAAAGGCCATCTCGGCCTCCACATTTACACTCGGATGCTTCAGGGCCATGTACTCATGACGTTTCTCGCCGATTCTCTGGTCGTCCCAGTAGATGGCGGAGCCGCCGCGGGTATTGGATACCTTCCAGCAGGATGTGAGTCTTCCTACCTCCAATTCCAGTGCCTCGAATTCTTCATCGGTCAAGAGGTCGAAATCTTCTATTGTCAAATCAAGCATCTGCCGTTCCTCCTTACCAGTTCTTATTTACATCCAGCTCCCAGTTCTTATCCTTCTCCGCATCGTATGCCGCGTAGGGCTTCGGCGGGCAGGGGATGCCAACACGGATGTTGGTAGGTGAATAGGGATTGTGATAGGTGGTGGTGTCTGACATGGGATGAAGCGGTGTGTTCAACCGATTAATCATGCTTGTGTCATCTACCC
>CAKROP010000201.1 GCA_934373375.1 uncultured Anaerosacchariphilus sp. | reverse complement strand
GTATATACATATCCCGTTTTGTGTAAAAAAGTGTGATTACTGTGATTTCCTGTCATTCCCGGCGGATAACAGGACACAGAGGCGCTCTGTGGATGCCCTGCAAAAAGAAATCACCTGTTATGGTGCCCTGTATCCGGACAGAAAAATCACGACTATTTTTATTGGCGGTGGGACGCCGTCCTGGCTGGATGAGGAGGAGATCGTGAGGATCCTTCATACTGTGCGGGAAGCCTTTGAGGTGGAGCGCGATGCAGAGATCACGATCGAGTGTAACCCGGGAACCGCCACGGCGCACAAACTTGTCCGCTACAGGGAAGCAGGCATCAACCGTATCAGTATCGGATTACAGTCTGCACACAATGAGGAGCTTGCACTCTTAGGACGGATCCACACATGGGAACAGTTTTTAAAGACGTATGATCTGGCAAGGAAAGCCGGATTCTCCAATATCAATGTGGATCTGATGAGTGCATTGCCGGGGCAGACGCTGGAAACTTTTTCTGATACCTTAAAGAAAGTGCTCGCCTTAAAACCGGAGCATCTTTCAGCCTATTCCCTGATTATTGAAGAGGGAACTCCATTTTACGAGCGTTACAGGGAAGACGAGAAACACAGGGAAGCAGGGGAGCCGACCGAGCTTCTGCCGGATGAAGAGCAGGAGTATGCGGTGACGAAGCTCACACAGCGGGTACTAAAGGAAGCGGGCTATCACTGGTACGAGGTCTCGAACTTTGCAAAGCCGGGATATGAGTGCAGGCATAACATCGGCTACTGGAAGCGGGCAGACTATCTGGGTGTCGGCCTTGGCGCGGCATCACTGATTGATAATGTGCGGTATGCGAATGTCAGGGAGGTACTGGAATACTGCAAAAGCTGTGAGAGCCTGTGTGGAGAATTTTCTGTTTGGAAGGAAGGAAATCAGACAGAAATACAGCCCGAAAAGGGACAGAAAGAGACGGGGTATGAGGAAGAATGCAGAAAGAATTTTACAGAGAACGTCAGAAAAACACTCTGCGTATCCTCAGAACCTGTCACCCGCGAAGAGCAGATGGAAGAATTCATGTTTCTTGGTCTCCGCATGACAGAGGGCGTCTCCCGCGCAGAATTTGAGCAACACTTCGTCACAACGATAGAAGCTGTTTACGGGGACGTACTGCGGCAGCTTCAGAAAGAGGGGCTGCTTGTGAAACAGGAAGGACGCATCTGCCTGACGGAACGGGGGATGGATGTGAATAATTATGTTGTGGAGCAGTTTATGCTGTAAGGAAACAGGCAGGGCTAAAAAAAGGACACCTTTTTAAAAAGGGTGTCCTTTTTTTTCGCTGCCCCTTTTTTTAGAATAGAGCACAGAAAACTAGAAAAGGATGGAGAAAAAAAGAATGAAGACAAAGACATTTTCAATTGACAATTATGGGAAAAAAAGTACATTTGCAAGCTTTTTGCCAGGAATTGCCGGTGTGAAGGGGATTCCCATCTGGTGTTACTATGTGAACAGGGGACAGTGTGTGGTCAGCTTTGGTGTGGATAATAAAGACAAGTCTATTATGGAGTTTTATCCGGCACAGCAGGCTTACCAGAATGTGAAGACGACCGGTTTTCGGACATTTATCAAAAAGAACGGCACTGTGACAGAGGCATTTGCCAGTGAGAAAGTGCCGCACCGCATGGATATCTCCATGAACGGTCTTGTGATAGAGGAACAGAATGAAGAGCGGAAGACTTCGGTGAGAGTCACTTATTACACGCTTCCGGGAGAAAAAATCGGAGGACTTGTCCGGAAAGTGGAGATAAAAAATGAGGACAGTGCACCGGCCTACTTTGAAATTTTAGATGGGATGCCTGCCGTTATCCCGTACGGAGTCAGCCTGTTTTCCATGAAAAATATGGGAGAGACAGCAAAGGCATCCATGCAGGTGGAAGATGCCAGAGAGAGAAAAGCATACTATAGAGTCCGTGCGACGATGGACGACACCGCAGCGGTCATGGAGATTGAAGGAGGAAATTTTTCGGTTGGATATCTGCCGGATGGAACCCTTTTACAGCCGGTTGTGGATCCGAAGCTTGTATTTTCTTATGACAGTGCCATGAGAGAAGCAATTGGATTTGAGGAGAATTCTTTGAAAGAGCTGATGGAAAAGGAGCAGAATACTTCCAACGAAGTTCCGTGCAGCTTCTTTGGAATCGAAAAAGAACTTGCCTGTGGGGAGAGTATCTGTTTCTATGAGCTGATCGGTCAGGCAGAGAAAAAAGAAATATTCGGGAATTTTGTGAATGTTAAGAGGGATGAAGCCTATTTTGAGAGGAAGAAGAGAGAGTCTGATGAGCTTGCAGAGACACTCTGCGGAGGCATTGACACGCATACTGCTTCGGAAGATTTCGATGCATACTGCAAGTATACTTATATGGACAATGTGCTGCGCGGCGGATATCCAATGCAGCTTGGAAACCATAAAGTCTTTTATGTATATTCCAGAAAACACGGAGATCTTGAGAGGGATTATAACTATTTTTCTATGCTTCCGGAGTTCTTCTCACAGGGAAATGGAAATTTCAGGGATGTAAATCAGAACCGGAGATGTGATACCTTCTTTGCACCGTTCGTGGAAAGAGAGAATATCAGGGAATTTTACAGCTTCATCCAGTTAGACGGATATAACCCGCTTAGTGTGGAAAAACTGACTTATTCGGTGGAAAAGAAAAAGGCTGAAAATCTTCTGAAAGAAAATGCATCTGCGTTCCGACAGGATATGGACCGCGACAGACTGCTTACCTTTATCACGGGAGCATTTACGCCGGGTGCACTGTATCACATCCTGGATGAGATGACAGGCGAAGCACAGACAGAAAAGCTGTTCACACAGATCATAGACCAGGCAGATGGTCTGGTAAATGGTAATTTTGGAGAAGGATACTGGACAGACCACTGGACTTATAATCTGGATCTGGTGAATGATTATCTGGAAGTATTTCCGGAGAAGGAGCGGGAGATGCTTTATGAGGAAGCGTATACCACATTCCTCTCCCAGATAAAAGTAAACCACAGGGAAAAAAGATATGTGGAGACGAAAAAGGGGCTGCGCCAGTATCAGGCTCTCGATGAAGAACACCAGAGACATACGGTTGAAAAGCTTGTAAAAGCTGAAAAACAGACAGGGGATGTCCTGACTATGACATTGCTCGAAAAGCTGGTACTGTTGTGCTCCACAAAATTTGCCACATTGGATGCCTATGGGATGGGAATTGAAATGGAAGGAGGAAAGCCGGGCTGGTATGACGCTTTAAATGGTATGCCGGGCAGATTCGGATCTTCCATGGCAGAGACTTATGAGCTTGCCAGAATGCTGGACTATACGATCCGCGCCATGAAAAAATACCCGGGAAAACTGCATCTGATCGAAGAACTTTACGGATATATGAAAGAATTGGATCAGATCAACCGGGAGGAAGCAGGAAAGATCCATTTCGGTTTGGAACATACCTCACTTACACCGGAGCAGATCCGGGAAAGCGGTGAGATCCTTTCTTTCTGGAACAGGGTGAACGATGCGAAGGAAGCCTATGCAGATACAGTATTCGAGGGAATCACCGGTGCAAAAAAGGAACTGGAGACAGAGGAAGCGGTAAAAATTTTAGAAGGATTTTTAGAAACGGTAAACTGTGGAATCCAAAAAGCCTGCGCGATGGGCGATGGAATCTGCCCGACCTACTTTATGTATGACGTACCGGAATATGAGAAAACGGAAGAAGGATACAGACCATTGAGGTTTGAACTTCTTACGATTCCATATTTCCTGGAAGGACCGGTCCGCTATCTGAAGCTGAAAAACAGCAGGGAAAAGAAAGCGGCATTATATGAGAAGGTAAAAAACAGCGACCTCTACGATCAGAAGCTTTCCATGTATAAAGTGAATGCATCTCTGGCAGAAGCATCCTTCGAGCTTGGGCGTGCGAAGTCCTTCACACCGGGATGGCTGGAAAACGAATCCATCTGGCTACATATGGAATATAAATATCTGCTGGAGCTGATCCGGAACGGACTATATCCGCAGTTTTTCGAAGATTTTAAGAAGGCGGCAGTGCCTTTCCTGGATCCGGATGTATACGGAAGGAGCATCTATGAGAATTCCTCCTTTATTGCGAGCAGCAGCAATCCGAACCGGAACTATCACGGAAAGGGATTTGTAGCGAGACTGAGCGGTTCTACCGTCGAATTTATCAGCATGTGGAAGCAGATGATGTTTGGCAGCCATATTATGCTGTGGAAAGATGGAGAACTGACATTTGCACCGCAGCCTGCCATTCCGGCATACCTTGTCCCGGAGGATGGCAGAGTGAGCGCAATGCTTTTCGGAAAGACAAAGGTAACTTATCAGTTCCCGGCAGTGGCAGATTATATGCCTGGACAGTATGAGATAGGCAGAATGGAGTTTGTCTATGAAAACGGCACCAGGGCAACCGTAGAGGGAGCTTTCGCATGCGGCAGACTTGCAGAAGACTTAAGAAACGGAAAAATGGCAGAGGTATTCATAAATATTTTATAAAAAGACTAAAAAAATGATACCGTTTTAAAATTTGGTGTATTTTTTTGGATGCATCCATTTTCTATAATAACAATAACAACAAAACAGACAGA
>CAKROP010000200.1 GCA_934373375.1 uncultured Anaerosacchariphilus sp. | reverse complement strand
GTCCATGCCCTGGAGTCCATCGGTCAGAGATGCGGGAGTCAGCAGCATAATCAAAGCCGAGCAGCTGCAGATAAGAAGAGTGTCGATAAAAACGCCCAGTGCCTGCAGAAGGCCTTCCTTGGCCGGATGACTGATGTCCGCAGCCGCAGCCGCACAGGGAGCGGAACCGCTTCCGGCCTCATTAGAGAAAAGACCGCGCTTGATTCCGTTCATAATGACCGCACCCATACCGCCGGCAGCCGCCTGGCGAAGGCCAAAGGCTTCCTGGAAAATCCGCGCGAACACAGCCGGAACCTGTCCGATATGTTTGAAAATAATAAAAAGGGTCAGGAAGAAATACAGGCCTGCCATAACCGGAACAACCACATCAAGCACCTTCACCGTGGCGTTTTTCCGAAGAACGATGAAGGCTGCCACCAGTACCAATACGATGGTAGTGTACAGCGGCGGAATATGAAAGGCGTTCCGGAAAGCCGAAGATACGGAATTACCGATAACCTGGCTGATGCCGCACCAGCAGAGAAGACCGGAGAGGGCAAAGAGTATCGCAATAATGGAACGCTTTTTCCTGCTGCCCGGTTTCACAAAGAGTGCGTGGATATAGTAAGCCGGACCGCCCCGGAAGCCTCCGTAGAGCGGATCACGCTGCTTATAAATCTGTGCCAGCGTCGCCTCCGCAAAGGCAGTGGCAGAACCAAGAAGCGCCATCACCCACATCCAGAAGATGGCTCCCGGGCCGCCTGCAGAGATGGCAGCGACCACGCCGATAAGATTGCCCATGCCCACCCGGGTGGCCGTGGAGACGATCAGGGCCTGCAGGCCGGAGATACCGTCCCGATGCTCGGGATTACGCTTTTCAATAGAGACACGCAGCATTTCCGGGAAAAGCCGGAAGGGAAGGAAGCGGGTGCGCAGCGTGAAATAAATCGCCGTCGGAACCAGAAGCAGTACCAGGAGGGAAAGCCCCAGGGAACTGCCGCCGGGCAGCGGAATGGTGATAAGATCGCCCCAGAGAAAATTGTAAACAAGATGGATCAGATTCATAAAGTGGGTCATGGTTGTAGTCTCCCTTTTTATTCTTATTTCTTAGTATACCTTATATTCTGTGGTTTGTATATTGAAACCGGAAAAAAATTCTGGTAGAATAACGAAGAAACAAAATAAACATAATAAATACAAAAATTGATAATATATGTAAAATGGGAGGTTCCCGGTGGGTACAATCGAAGAAGAAAATGATGAGGCATGGGAGCGCGAGCGCGCCAGAAGGCGGGCAGAACGGCGCAGGAGAAGGCAACGGGAGGCCAGAATAAAAAGAGCCATGGTTCTTACGGCCATGGGACTTTGCCTGTTCCTTGTGCTGGTTCTTGGCTTGATAACTGTAAAGCATATGACAAAGAAAGCGGCAGCCGGCGCGACGGAAACGGCATATCTGGCTATGCGGGCGAAAATTGAGGCGTCGATTCCCGCGGAGACTTCGGACGGAGCAGATACGTCAGAGACGGTTTCCTCTTATGCTGTGTCCGGCGACTATACCATCAGCGGATTGGACGGCGCTTCCTATCTGGGCAGCGACGAGGTGACCAGCACCCGGGCTCTTCTGGTGGACGCGGATAATCGCACGGTCCTGTATCAGCGGGGCGCAGGCGACCGGATCAGTCCGGCGTCTATGACGAAGGTGCTGACGCTTCTGGTGGCAGCAGAGCATGTGTCGAATCTGGACGACACCTTTACGATTACCCGGGAAATCACAGATTACAGCTATTCCCACGACTGCAGTGCCGTGGGCTTTGATGAAAATGAGACCGTGACGGTGAGAGATCTGCTATACGGAACTATTCTGCCGTCCGGCGGCGACGCGGCGGCTGGACTGGCCTATTATGTATCCGGATCCCTGGACGGCTTTGTGGAGTTGATGAACCAGAAGCTGCAGGAGCTGGGAATCTCCGGCAGTGCCCATTTCACCAACTGCGTAGGGCTTTACGACGACAATCATTACTGTACTTTATATGATCTGGCGGTCATTATGACTGCGGCCATGGACAACCCGCTTTGCAGCGAAATTCTGAACGCCCGTACCTACACCACATCCGCCACGGAGCAGCATCCGGACGGTATTATTATTTCCAACTGGTTTCTGCGGCGGATTGAGGATAAGGACACCCACGGAGAAATCATCGGCGCGAAGACCGGCTATGTAGTACAGTCAGGCAACTGCGCGGTGAGCATAAGCCGTTCGAACAGTGGACGCCGGTATATCTGCGTGACTGCGGACGCCCACAGCGCCTGGCGTTGCATTTACGACCATGTGGCGGTTTACCAGAATTATACGGAGTAAACAGGGAATTCACGAATTAGCGCAATAAAGCATTGACTATTCGAAAGCATAAAATTATAATAGGAAAAGAAATGAGGGCACAGAAAACGATGTGCTCTTATTTCTTGAGTTACAGGAAAGGACGCGGCTTACATAGTATGCAGAAGGAACTGGACTATTTTATGATTGAACATTCTTACGGAGGAAATCAGGAGTGGTTTTGGGATCCGATGATGAAAATCGGAGGCTGTGCGGCAGTGACAGCCTGCGACAGCAGCATTTACTTTGATTGTTATAAGGGAACAGAAGGCCTTTATCCCTATGAAAAGACAGCATTGACGAAAAAGGATTACGTAAAGTTCGGCATGAAGATGAAGCCTTATCTGAAGCCCAGACGGACCGGCATCGATTCTCTGGACATCTATATGGACGGCTTCGGAAAATACCTGGCAGATAAGGGCTGCGACGCGGTTCACATGGAACCGCTGCATGGCACAGAAGATGCGGAAAAGGCAAAGGCGGCAGTGATAGACGCCATTGATCGGGGAGTTCCGGTGCCCTGCCTGATTCTGAAGCATGAAAACCCGTTGTTTGAGAACTATGTCTGGCACTGGTTTCTTCTGACCGGCTACGATACGGCAGGGGACAGTTGTATGGTCAAAGCGGTGACCTACGGTGAAAGCAAATGGCTGGATATGGATGATCTGTGGAACACAGGCCATGACAAAAAAGGCGGTCTGATTCTATATAAGTAAAAGGAAGAGAGGATTATGAAAAAATGAGTATCAGAATAGGAATTATGGGATACGGCAATCTGGGACGCGGCGTAGAGTGTGCGGTTGCCCAGAATGCGGATATGGAGCTGAAGGCAGTATTTACCAGAAGAAATCCGGAGGAGCTGCATATCTGGTCTAAGACAGCCAAAGTGGTCAGCGCATCTGAACTGGCAGACTGGAAGAACGAACTGGACGTTCTGATTCTCTGCGGCGGAAGCGCTACAGACCTGCCGAAGCAGACGCCGGAGTGCGCCAAGTACTTCAATGTCATCGACAGCTTTGACACCCATGCACGGATTCCGGAGCATTTCGCGGATGTGGACGCAGAGGCGAAGAAGAGTGGCAGGGTAGCAATTATCTCCGTAGGCTGGGATCCGGGTCTGTTCTCCCTGAACCGTATGTACGCCAACGCCATTCTGCCGGAGGGCAAGGATTATACCTTCTGGGGCAAGGGTGTAAGCCAGGGGCACTCTGACGCAATTCGTCGCATCCCCGGTGTAAAGGACGCAAGACAGTATACGATCCCTGTGGAGAGTGCGCTGGAAGCAGTACGTGCAGGAAAGAATCCGGAGCTGACCACCCGCGGAAAGCACACCCGTGAGTGCTTCGTCGTTCTGGAGGAAGGCGCGGATCCCGCAAAGGTAGAAGAGGCGATCACGACGATGCCCAATTACTTCGCTGATTATGATACTACCGTTCATTTCATCACCGAAGAGGAAATGCAGCAGTATCACAGTCGTCTGCCCCATGGCGGATTCGTGCTCAGAAGCGGCGTAACCGGACGGGAGAAGGAGAATCATCATCTGATCGAGTATCGATTGAAGCTGGACTCCAACCCGGAGTTTACTTCAAGCGTGCTTGTGGCTTACGCGAGAGCGGCATACCGCATGAGCCGGGAAGGCATGAGTGGCTGCAAGACTGTCTTTGACGTAGCTCCGGCTTACTTAAGCGCCAAGAGCGATGAAGAGCTGCGGGCAAGCCTGCTGTAATGGACGCGCTGCGGGAAAAAATCGAAACCAAATTAAGCGCCTACCCGGTCTGCGAATACGCTTTTGTAAAGCCAAAGGAGCTTCCTTTCCGGGATGAGGTGCGTTATATCTGCCGAACCGAATGCCCGCGCTACGGTACTTCCTGGTCCTGCCCGCCTGCGGTGGGCACAGTGGAGGAATGCCGGAAACGGTGTCTCGGATATGAAGACGTACTGATGTTCACCACCATTGCCGAGGGCGTAGATACGGAGGATATGTCCGCCATGCTGGCCACCAGACGGGAGCATGAGGAGATTACAAGACAGCTTCGGGATGAAATGAAAGCCTTCTGCGGGGAAATGCAGGTGCTTTCCACGGAATCCTGCGCCATTTGCGAAAAATGCGCTTATCCGGACGCGCCCTGCCGCCATCCGGATCGGATGTTTCCGTGTATTGAGAGCTACGGTATTCTGGTGACAGAGCTGGCGGAGAAAAACGGGATTACCTTTATGAGCGGAAGCGGCCTGGTGACCTGGTTCAGTCTCATTTTGTACAACAGGAAATTCTGATAGAATTCCCTGTTGTACAAC
>CAKROP010000199.1 GCA_934373375.1 uncultured Anaerosacchariphilus sp. | reverse complement strand
GGCATACATGGTACCGACCCACTGCTCCGCAGAGCCTGCGGGCAGGATGATGCTGGACGCCCTTGGCATGACGGCGCCCATTCAGGCGGGCATGCACCTGGGCGAGGGTACCGGAGCCGTGACGGCGTACAGCCTGTATCAGTACGCACTGGCGCTGTACAACGGACTTCCCAGCTTTGCAGAGGGAAATGTGGAAGAATATACGCACCAGAAGTAAAAAGTGTGGAAAATTAAGAGTTTCTTAATGGGAAAGCTGGCACGATATTTGATAGAATAAAGCTGATACAATAAATACTTGAAAGTATTTACATGGAGGTGCGGGTATGAAAAATAAGTGTGCAAGGCTTCTGACAGCGGCTGTGGTGTTGCTGATGGTGGTTATGGTGCTGTCTCTGAGCGGCTGCGGGAAAAAGAACGATGTGGAAAATGGAACAGAGCAGACGGATACGGCGACAGACACAGACGCGGCAGAAAATACGGCAGATACGCCGGACGATGCAGACAAAGCCGCATCTAAGAACTCTGACAGCGACGCTTCGGCAGAGTTCAGCTTCGCGGATCTTCAGTATGTAGATTTCACCTTCTCCAGCGGCGCAGGAGCCTGGGCAACCCAGCTGAACATTCAGCCGGACGGCAGCTTTTCCGGAGAATACTGGGATATGGATATGGGCAGCACCGGCGATGGTTATCCGAACGGCACCCAGTACGGCAACACCTTCACCGGAACCTTTACGGATTTAAAGAAGGTCAATGATTATACCTGGTCCATGAAGCTTGGTGAAATCAACTACACGTATGAGATAGGAAAAGAGGAGATCCTCGATCAGATTCTTTATTCCTACACAGAGGCTTACGGCCTGGACGGTGCGGATGAGGTGGATATCTATCTGCCCGGCGCACCGGTTGACGAGCTGCCGGAGGAATTTTTACAGTGGGCGTGCAGCAATTATGATCGTCTCGAGGCCGAAGAGAATGGTCTTCCCTGCTACGGCCTTTACAATGTGGAGGGCGCAGAGGGATTTTCCGGCTATGATTCCGTGGATACGGCGAAAACTTATGTGGAAAATACGGAAAAGGCAGCGAAAGAGTTGGAAGATTCCCTTCAAAATGATTCTTTAAGCCAGGGGGATATGAATGAGAAGAGTCAGGAGCTCTATGAGGACTGGGATGACGCACTGAACCATATCTGGTATGAGCTGAAGGTCAAGGGTGTTCTCACAGAGGATGCTATGGCGAAGCTTCTGGATGAACAGCGGGCCTGGATCAAGGATAAGGAAGCAGCGGTACAGGAGGCCGGAAAAGAGGCCGAGGGCGGAAGCCTGCAGCCCCTGCTGGAAAATACAGAGGCGGCCAAGTGGACCAGGGAGCGGACCTATAAGCTGCTGAATATTCTGCTGGAGACCGCAGGCCGGGAAACTGTGACTGCACAGTAAAAATAAGGAAAAAACAATGCTGGATCAATACGTCTATAAAAACAATAAAAAAATGCGGATGGGCTACACCACCGGCTCCTGCGCCGCAGCGGCTTCCAAGGCGGCGGCCTGGATGCTGCTGCACGGTCAAATCCTGCCGGAGGTAGAGCTGATGACGCCAAAGGGCATCGGTCTCCATCTGGAGGTGCTGGAACCGAAATTTTCAGATAGCAGCGCCTCCTGCGCCATCCGAAAGGACGCGGGCGACGACCCGGATGTGACCGACGGTCTGTTGATTTATGCCACAGTCAGTCGGACAGCGCAGCCGGGCGTCACGCTGGACGGCGGCGAGGGCGTGGGCCGGGTGACCCGGACAGGTCTCGAACAGGCCGTGGGCGACGCAGCCATCAATAAGGTGCCGCGTCAGATGATTCGCGAGGGCGTGGAGGACGTGCGCAGGGCGGCCGGATATACCGGCGGCCTTTCGGTGATCATTTCTATTCCGGGCGGCGCGGAGCTGGCGCAGAAGACGTTTAACCCCCGCCTTGGTATTGTGGGCGGTATCTCCGTTCTGGGAACCAGCGGCATCGTGGAACCCATGAGCGAGGAAGCATTGATTCAGACCATCCGTGTAGATATCAAAATGCAGCTGGCCGGAGGACGGAGTTATCTGGTGCTGGTGCCGGGCAATTACGGTCTGGATTTTCTGGAGGATTACGAGCCGGAGGTATTAAAGCGTTCCGTCAAATACAGTAATTTCCTGGGAGAAGCCATCGACGCGGCTGTGGAATTCGGCGCGAAGGGAATTCTGCTGGTGGGACATATCGGGAAGCTGGTGAAGCTGGCCGCAGGAATTATGAACACCCACTCCCGCAACGCCGACGCCCGGATGGATATCCTGACGGCCCATGCGGCGGTGCTGGGCGCGGATCAGGAGACGGCGGCCAGGCTGATGGACTGTATTACCACGGACGAGGCGCTGGAGATTCTGAAGGAAAAAGGGCTTCTGGAACCGGTGATGAAACGGCTTATGGAGCGGATGGAATTCTATGTGGATCACCGTAGCGGCAAGAGCCTGGAGCGGGGCATCCTGACCTTTTCCCTGGAGCAAGGCGTGCTGGGCGAGTCGTCAGATGTTCGGCGGCTGATAGCCTGTGTGAAAGAGGAGATAGAAGCATGAAGCTTGCGATCATTGCGTTTACGCGCTCAGGCTGTAGTTTTGCGAAACGAATCTGCGACGCTTACGAACAAAAAGGTAACACCTGTGTATGCCGCTGCAACGGCAGGGACGCAGCTGACTGGGGGATTCCGGTACTGGATGGATCTTTAAAGGACTGGGTTGGAGCTATGTTCCGGGAATGCGACAGCCTGCTGTTTATCGGAGCTACAGGTATTGCGGTGCGCTCGATTGCGCCCCTTGTGGTCAGCAAGGCCTCTGACCCGGCAGTTCTGGTCATGGATGAGCAGGGTCATTTCGTCATTTCCCTGCTGTCCGGGCATCTGGGCGGAGCCAATGCGCTGCCCAGGGAGCTAGCGGCCCTGGTGGGAGCCGTGCCGGTTATCACTACCGCCACTGACGCAGGAGGACGTTTCTCCGTGGACGATTTTGCACGCCGGGAGAACCTGTATCTGGAGAGTCTGTCTCTGGCCAAGGAGGTGGCAGCGGATATTCTGGAGCAGCGGACCATCGGTCTCTACAGTGATTTTGAAGTGGCCGGGCAGATTCCGCCGGAGCTGTCCATCCAGAAAAAGGATGGGCTTGGCATCAGTATCTCCGTGGATGAGACCTACGACCCGTTTCCCCGGACTCTGCATCTGGTTCCGCGCATTGCGGTGCTGGGCATCGGCTGCAAAAAGGGTACGCCTGTGGAGCGCATCGAAGCGTTGGTGGAACGGGTGCTCTTGCAGAATCAGCTTTCGAAGCACGCCATTGCCAGGGTGGCTTCCATCGATTTGAAAAAAGAGGAGCCGGGTCTTCTGGCTTTCTGTGCTGCCTGGAAGCTGCCGTTTCAGACCTATACGGCAAAGGAGCTTGAAGCTGTGGAATGTGAGGGTGGCTTTTCCGAATCCGCCTTCGTGCTGCAGATTACCGGCGTAGGAAATGTGTGCGAGCGCAGTGCCCTGCTGGCCGCAGGCAGAAAGAAGCTTTTTCAGCGAAAAGTAGCCCAGGATGGCGTCACCGTGGCGATAGCTCTGGAGGAATATACGGTAAATTTTGGATAGTCTGAAAAAGAAAATGTAAGAGCTAATATTTGGACACCGGACTTTAATGAAATGGATTTTTAAATGGGAACAATAGATAAGAGGAACAGGTGCATGAAACAGGTAATTGTATTTGCAGGAACGACAGAGGGAAGGCAGATTAGCGAATGGCTGGCGGCAGCAGGGGTGGAGACCCTGTGCAGCGTGGCCACCGAATATGGAGAACTGCTGGTGGAAAAACAGCCTCATCTGAGCGTCCGCCAGGGACGGCTTCTGCCGGAGGAGATGGAGCAGCTTTTGGAAGCAGAGGGAAAACCGCTGGTGCTGGATGTGACACATCCTTACGCGGTGGCGGTGTCGGCAAATATCAAGGCGGCCTGCGAGAAAGCAGGATGTGAGTATCTGCGGTTGATTCGTCCTTCTTTGATGGGTAAAAATATGGCTGATAAAACTGTTATGCAGAGCCAAATGGGAAATGCAGTTACAGTGGAGAGTGTCGAGGCGGCCATCGACTTTCTGAAAACCACGGAAGGCCCCATCTTCGTCACCACCGGCAGCAAGGAGCTTCCGAAATTCACCGCCCTGCCCGATTACCAGAACCGTGTCTACGCCCGCGTCCTGGCGACTCCGGAGGTCGTAATCCAGTGTACCGAGGCAGGCTTCACAGGCCCGCATCTGATCTGTATGCAGGGTCCATTCTCCAAGGAACTGAATCTGGCCATGCTTCATAGCACCGGAGCGTCCTGGATGGTGACCAAAGAAGCAGGCCGCGCAGGCGGCTTTGAGGAGAAAATGACCGCTGCCAAAGAGGCCGGAGTCAAAGTTGTGCTGATAGGCCGCCCGCAGGAGCAGGAGGGGCTGTCCATTGAGGATGGAGTGAAGCTGCTGGCGGAACGGTTTCATATCCCATCCGATTTGACGGATACTCGTGACGAGAAAAAGGAACGGGTCGCGTACTTAGTCGGCATCGGCATGGGCACCCCCGATCACCTGACCGGCGAGGCGCGCGCTGCCTTCGAAAAGGCTGACTGCATCCTGGGCTCCGGCCGCATGCT